>JBHEMA010000031.1:0-2817 GCA_046262795.1 Candidatus Dormibacteria bacterium
CTTCGACCAGGTGCTGCTGCGCCCGGTCGTGAGCGACAAGTCGTACGCGGGCATGGGACAGGGGCGCTACGTGTTCCGCTGCCATCCTGCTGCAGACAAGGTCGAGATCCGTCGCGCCGTCGAAGAAGCGTTCTCCGACCAGAAGATCACTGTGGTGTCGGTCAACACCGTCACCGTGCGCGGCAAGACGCGGCAGCGCTCACGTGGCCGCAACCGTTTTCTCGGCAACAGCAGCTCGTGGAAGAAAGCGGTTGTGACGCTGGCGCCTGGACAGAAGATTGAAGGTTTGTTCGAGGCGTGTAAGCGATGCCTGTGAAGAAGTACAAGCCAACCTCGCCGGGGCGTCGCTTCATGAGCGTCGCCAGCTTCGACGAGGTGACGCGCACGGATCCCGAACGCAAGCTCACGCAGCACCTGAAGAAGAAATCGGGTCGCAACAACAGCGGCAGCATCACCGTGCGTCATCGCGGTGGTGGTCACAAGAAGACGTACCGCGTCATCGACTTCCGGCGGCAGAACGACGGCGTGCCCGGCAAGGTGGCGCACATCGAGTACGACCCCAACCGCAGCGCGCGCATCGCCCTCGTGCACTACGCTGACGGCGACAAGCGATACATCCTCGCGCCCGTCGGGCTCCGCGTCGGTGACCCGGTGATGTCCGGTGAGAGCGCCGAGATTCGCGCCGGCAGCTGCCTGCCGATTGCGAACATCCCGCTCGGTACGACGCTGCACAACCTCGAGGTCAAGCTCGGACGCGGTGGCCAGCTGGTGCGCAGCGCCGGCACCGCGGCGCAGCTGCTCGCCAAAGAAGGGCAGTACGCGCAGGTGCGCATGCCGAGCGGCGAGGTCCGCCTCATCGACGTGCGCTGCCGCGCCAGCATCGGTCAGGTCGGCAACGTCGAGCACGAGAACGAGGTGATCGGCAAGGCCGGCAAGTCGCGCTGGCGTGGGTTCCGTCCCGCCGTCCGCGGCATGACCATGAATCCGTTCGATCACCCGCACGGAGGTGGTGAGGGACGCAGCGGCGCGGGCGGCAACCCGCAGACGCCCTGGGGCAAGCCCGCCCTCGGACATCGCACGCGCCACAACAAGCAGACCGACCGCATGATCGTCCGCCGGAGAACCAAGTAAATGGGACGCTCGCTGAAGAAGGGTCCGTTCGCGGACGACCACCTCTTGCAGAAGGTGCAGCAGCTGAACAGCACGCGCGAGAAGCGCATCATCAAGACCTGGTCGCGGCGCAGTGACGTGTTCCCGGAGATGGTCGGTCACACCATCGCGGTGCACGACGGTCGCAAACACGTACCTGTCTTCATCACCGAGGCGATGGTGGGGCACAAGCTCGGCGAGTTCGCCTCGACGCGCAAGTACCGCGGACACGGACATCACACGGAGCGCTCGTCGGCGCTGAAGTAGGAACGAAGCAGTAATGGAAGTCATCGCGACGGCAAAGTGGGTGCGGACGACGGCGCGCAAGGCGCGTCTGGTGACGCACATGGTCGAGGGCCTGCCTGTGGCGGAAGCGCTCGTCGTGCTGCGTTACTCGCCGCGCTCCGCGGCGCGTGACGTCGCCAAGGTGATCAAGTCGGCGGCCGCGAATGCGGAGCACAACTACAACCTCGACGCGTCGACGCTGCGCGTTTCGCGGGTCGAGGTCGACGGCGCCACCGTGATCAAGCGCTGGCGCGCCAAGCCTCGCGGCATGGTCGGGAGCGTGTTCAAGCGCACCAGCCACCTGCGTGCGTTCGTCACCGACGACGAGCTACCCGACAACGTGCGACGCCGCCGTGCGGTGCGCGTGCCCACCGCTGTCATCCCGACGCCGCTGGCGTCGCCGACGACAGCCGCCGGTGCGACGTCACTGCGGCGCGGCCGTCACGTGCACGCCGCCGAGGAGGGCGCCGAAACACCGGAGCAAGCGACAGCACAGCCGGTGGAGACCGAGGAGCAGCCGAAGCCGCGCCGCCGCCGCACCAGGAAGCAGCCTGAAGGAGACGCCGAGTAGTGGGACAGAAGGTCAATCCGATCGGCTTCCGGCTCGGCGTGTATCGCAACTGGGACGCGCGCTGGTACGCCGACAAGGAGTACACGAAGCTGCTGCACGAGGACCTGGCGATGCGCCGGCTTATCGGCAGCCGCCTGCGCAATGCAGGTGTCGCGCGCATCGAAACCGAGCGCAGCGCGAATCAGCTGACCGTGATCATCCACACTGCCAAGCCCGGCATCGTCATCGGCAAGCAGGGGCAGGCGGTCGATTCGCTGCGCGACGAGCTGGAGCGCATCTCCGGCAAGAAGGTGCGCGTGACGATTCACGAGATCAAGACGCCGGAGCTTGATGCAGCGCTCGTCGCCGAAAACGTCGCCTCGCAGCTGGAAAAGCGCATCGCATTCCGGCGCGCGCTCAAGCAGACGCTGATGCGCTCGATGCGCGCCGGTGCCAAGGGCGTGAAGATCCAAGTGAGCGGACGCCTCGGCGGATCCGAGATGTCGCGCCGCGAGTGGGACCGCGATGGACGCGTGCCCCTGCACACCCTGCGCGCCAACGTGGACTACGGTCAGTCGGAAGCGCGCACCACCTTCGGACGTATCGGGGTGCAGGCGTGGCTCTACCTGGGCGACTTCGTCACGGCGACGGGCGAGCCGATCCCCGCCGCCGGACGCGAACGCCCTGAGCCCGCGCCCGCCGCGGAGCCGGAGCGCACCGTGGTGATCACCGCGCCGGAGGCGGGCCAGCCGTCGGTCACCGAGGAGGTGCCGGTGCTCGACGCCGAGGTGCCGGACAGCGACGGCGCGCCCATCGCTGACGCCCTTCCCGAA
>JBHEMA010000032.1:0-3863 GCA_046262795.1 Candidatus Dormibacteria bacterium
TCCAGCTGCTCAATGCGATCCAGGACGTGTACCTGAACAAGGACGTGAGGATCGCATAGCGCGCCTGACATGACGGCGTTGGGGTGCTCGCGGATGCGCCGAATCCGGCCGATTGCCCGAGCATGCAATGCGCCTACTACCCGCACAGTCAGCAAGCGAATGATTCCGCCGGGCTCGTCGTCGTGATCATCGTCATCGCCTTCGTCGTGGTTCTCGCCGCAACGCTCGCGTCCGTCGAAGGCACCCGGCCGCGGAGACGAATCCCCCCTCCAGTGTGACCCCAGCCTCGCCATGATTGTCGGCTACCTCGCCGCATTGGGCGTCACGCTGGCCGTCGAAACGCCCGTCCACGCTGCCGGCCTGGTCGCGCTGTTGCGTGTTCGCTGGCCGACCGCCGTGCGCGCCGGCGTCGCCGTCAACGTCACGCATCCGGTGGCTTTCCTGCTGGTGGTTCCATGGATCGACCGGTCGTAGTTGGCCATCCTTGTCAACAACCTTGCTTGATGCTAACGAACATATGTGTGGTATGATACGGAAATGTGTGATGGTGCGCAACAAGGTCCACCGCCAAGCGATCTCATTGCGAGCTTCACCGCGATCGCCGAAGCCCTGGCGGGGCGCGACCTGCCCGAACGCGATTCGAGCACGCTGAGGGACGAGTTGCGGCGGATCCGGCACGCGCTCGATCTAGGCGAACTCGCGTTCAGCAAGGCGGCGGCGCTCTACCAGAGCGACGACCTCGACGACTGCCCGGACTCGACCAGCACCTTCAACTGGATCCGGCACGCATGCAAGATGACAGTGCAAGCTACAAGTCGAGCGATCAGCGTCGGACGAAACGCTTCGGACCTCAAGCTCAGCGTCGGCGCCCTCGAGCAGGGCCGCATCGGCTTTGGTCATCTGGCGCTGATCGCTAGCACCGCCTCGGCGATTCGCGGTCGGGGGCCGGATCATTGGATCGACGAGCCCGCGATGCTCGAGCAGGCTGAAGCGCACAGCGTCAGTCAATTCATCTACGACTGCAAGCACGCGCGACATGCTGCCGACGCCGAAGCCGTCCTCCGGGAACAGGCCACGCTGGTGGACTTCCGTCGTTTGCAGCTGACCCCGTGCGGACAAGGCGGCATCGCCATCGACGGCTTGCTGGACGACGCCGGCGCAGCCACGTTACGAGCGGCGCTCGAGCCATTGGCCAGGCGCAACGGTTTCGCCGACACGCGCAAGCGCGACAAGCGCCTCGCCGACGCGCTTGTCGAGCTGGCCAATCACCGTATGGACGAGGGCTCGCTGCCGAGGCGCAATAGTCAACGCCCCCACGTGCGGATCACCGCGACTGTCGAGACCTTGCAGGGTGCGCAAGGAGCAGCCGCGGGCGACATGGAGTTTTCTCAGCCCGTCCCTGCGGCTACGGTGCAGCGTTTGGCATGCGATGCCGGCGTCGCTCGCGTGCTCCTCAGCGCAGACTCGGCGGTGCTCGACGTCGGTCGTGCTCGCCGCCTCCCGGGAGTCGCAACGCGGCGCGCGCTCGAGGCTCGGGATCGCGGCTGCGTATGGCCGGGATGTGACCGCCGCCCGACGTGGACCAATGCGCATCACATCAAACATTGGGCGCACGGAGGCGACACCAGCATGGCAAACCTTGCGCTCGTCTGCTACCGCCACCACTGGCTGCTGCATGAGGGCGGGTGGCAGCTCGTCGGCGCAGATGAAGGCTTCGTCGTCATCCCGCCCATCAGCGGCCGCCGCTTGCGACCACGCGAGCCCGACTTACGTCCGGCCGCCTGATCGGTGGCCCTAGCTACGCCCGTCTTCTCGCTTCAGCTCCTCGCGACCGATGATCGAGAGGTGCACCTCGTCGGGTCCGTCCATGAACCGTGTGGCGCGCGCGTACGCGTACATCTGCGTCAGCGGGAGGTCCTGTGACACACCGGCGCCACCATGCACCTGAATAGCGCGGTCGATGACCTTGCATGCCACATTGGGCGCCGCGACCTTGATCGCCGAGATCTCGAAGCGCGCACCGCGGCTGCCCTCCGTGTCGAGAAGCCACGCCGCTTTCTGGCACAGCAAGCGCGCCTGCTCGATCTCGACACGTGAGCGCGCGATCTGCTCGCGAACGACGCCCTGCTCGGCCAGTCGCTTGCCAAATGCTGTGCGCGTACGCGCGCGATCGACCATCAACGAGAGCGCTCGCTCGGCAAGACCGAGCATCCGCATGCAGTGGTGCAGGCGCCCGGGACCGAGCCGCACCTGCCCGATGAGAAACGCCATGCCTTCCTCGCCCACGCGATTCGACACGGGGACGCGCACATTCTCGAAGGTGATCTCGCAGTGGCTGCCAGGGTCGTCGAAGCCGAACACCTTGAGCTGGCGCACGATCGTCAGTCCGGGCGCGCCGATGGGCACGAGCACCATGGTGTGGCGTTGATGGCGGCCCGCCTCGGGATTCGTGAGCCCGATGACCAGGATGACCTTGACGTTGGGATGCGCGGCGCCGCTGATGAACCACTTCCGTCCGTTGAGGACGTAGTCGTCGCCGTCGCGCTCGATGCGCAGCGACAGCTGCGTCGGATCCGAGCTCGCCACCTCCGGTTCCGTCATGCCGATGCACGACCGGATCTCACCGGCGAGCAGCGGCTTCAACCATTGCTCTTGCTGCTCCGGCGTGCCGAACTGCACCAGCACCTCCATGTTGCCGGTGTCAGGCGCAGAACAGTTCATCGCCTCTGGTGCCAGCGAGCTCCATCCGGAGATCTCGGCGAGTGGCGCGTACTCAACGTTGCTCAATCCCGGACCGAAACGGTCGTCCGGCAGGAACAGGTTCCACAGCCCGCGCTTGCGCGCTTCGGCCTTCAGCTCGTCCATCACCGGCGAGATGCGCTGCGGAATCGTTGCCGCGGAGAACTCTTCCCAGTACCGCGACTCGGCCGGTTGCACGCGTTCGTCCATGAATGTCCAGAGGCGCTCCTTCAGCTCCTTGACTCGCGGTGTCTCACTGAAATCCATCACGCTGCTCCCTGAGAAGTGGGCGGCGAAGCCGATGTCGCTTCGGCGTTCAACGTTTCCAGCGCGTTCGCGACGATCAGCGGCACCATCGTGCCCACCTGCTCGAAACCCTCCCCGACCGTCATGCCCATGAGGAAGCGCGCGGTGATGCCCTCGGCGATGATGGCGAGCTTGTACGCGCCGAGTGCGACGTACCATTCGAGCCACGAGAGATCACGCGAGCTCGCGCGCGCGTACGCATCGACGATTTCGGCGCGCTTGAAGAATCCCTCCTCACACGTGATCGCGCGCCCGTGGAGCGTCCGCGCTGCAGCCTCCTCCTCGTTGTCGGCCCAGTACACGAGCAGCAGTCCGAGGTCGCAGAGCGGATCCCCGATGGTGCTCATCTCCCAGTCGAGCACCGCCACAATCTTCGCCGGATCGCGCGGGGCGAACATCACGTTGTCCAGCCGGTAGTCGCCATGCACGATCCCCGGCGGCGACTGCGGCGGCAGCGTTTCCTCGAGCCGGCGATGCAGCTCGTCCATCGCCGGCAGGGGACGCGTCTTCGACGCCTCCCACTGCTGCCACCAGCGCCTCACCTGCCGGGCCAGGAACCCCTCGGGATGACCGAACTCGCCGAGGCCGATCGACGATGGATCCACTGCGTGCAGTCGCACGAGCACGTCGATGAGCGCATCCGACATCGCGCGCCGTGTCTCAGCTGCATCACCGAAACCGGACGGCAGTGAGTTGCGCACCACGTCTCCGTCCACGTACGCCATGACATAAAACGGAGCCCCGATCACGGAGTCATCCGTGCACAGGCCGAGCAAGCGGGGTACCGGAATGTCTGTCACCGTGAGCGCCTGCTGCAT
>JBHEMA010000033.1:0-12443 GCA_046262795.1 Candidatus Dormibacteria bacterium
CCTCGGTCTCGGCGCGCAGCCGCTCCAGGTTGGTGCGGGCCAGCTCGATCTGCTGCGAGGTGCGCACCTGCGCGGCGATGCGCAGCACCGAGGCGCGCGCGTCGCGCCAGCCGTGGGCGCTCTCGCCCTCGAAGTCGGGCGGGTAGAACCCGTTCACCGCCAGCACCACGTCGACCGGCTTCTCGATCTCCAGCACCGGGCGCACCGGGAAGATGTCGACGATGCCGCCGTCGCACCAGTGCAGGCCGTCGATCTTCACCGGGTCGATGAACAGCGGGATGGCGATGGCGGCGCGGATGACGCGGGCCACGGGCAGGTCGGGATGCGTCTTCGGCCCCGCGTACTCGAGCCGGTTCTCCTCGACGTTCCAGATCGGCGCGTAGCAGGGGATGGGCAGCTCGCTGAGCGTCATGTCGCCGAGCAGGCGGCGGTAGGTCTGCTCGATCCTCTCCCCCACCACCACGCCGGCGAAGCCGCGCCCCACGTCGAGCGCGACCGACGCCAGGCCGCTCCAGTTCACGTCGACGTAGTCCTGGGTGCGCAGGCCCAGGGTGAACTCGGCGACCTCCTCGGCGGGGATGCCCGCGGCCAGCGGAAAGCCGAACAGCGACGAGCCGCTGCACACCGACACCACGTCGGGCGTGATGTGCGACTCCTCGAGCGCGCGCCAGACCCCGACCACCGAGGCCAGGGCGCCACTGCCGCCGGTGGCGACCAGGCCGAAGCGGCGGCCGTGCAGCGCCTGGTCGAGGCGCCGCGGCGCCGGCTCCGGGAAGGGCTGGGTCTCGATGGCCAGCTGCGACTCGAAGGGCAGCGTCACCAGGGCGCGGCGCACCGTGCGCAGGAAGCCCGCGTCGTCGCGCACCAGCTCGGCGACCTGGCGGGCGCGGGTGATCACGTTGAAGTACTGGCGCAGGCGGAAGACGTCGATGACCGGGCTGAGCATCGTCGGGTATTGTCGGTCAGGCGTCACCGGCCGCGGTGCGTGGCATGCGGAGGAGTGCACGACGTGAACGCCTGGCTCGACCGTTTCTCCGGTGGCGTGGACCTGCCCGACGGGATGACCCGCGACGAGGCGGCCGCCGTCCTCGACCTCGCGGGCGCGACGGCGCGCGGCGCGGGAGCCCGCCAGTTCGCGCCGCTGGCCACCTACCTCGCCGGCCGCGCCGCGGCCACCCGCGACCCGGAGGAGCGGGTCGAGCTGCTCCGCCGCGCCGCCGAGCTGGCCGGCGGGCTGGGCGCCGCCGGCGAGCCGCTCGGGATCGACTAACCCGCCTGCGCCGGGGTGGCGCGGGTGCCCCGCAGTCTGCGGCTGCGCGCCGCCGCGCGCGATGCCTCGGGGAGCGCCTGGCCGCCGGCGATGCGCTCGGCGAGGCGCGAGGCCAGCGCCATGATGGTCAGCGCCGGGTTGGCGCTGCCCTGGGTGACGAAGACGCTGCCGTCGGCGATGTAGAGGTTGGGCACCGCCCAGCTGCGATGGTCGGCGTCCACCACCGAGTCCTCGGGGCTGAGACCCATGCGGCAGCCGCCGACCAGATGGGCGTACCGGTCGATCGTCAGCGTGTCCTGCGCGTCCGCGTGCTCCCAGATCTCCTCGAGCACGCGTTTCGCGTAGGCGATTTTGGCGCGGTCGTTCTCGCACTGCGTGTAGTCGAGACGCGCAACCGGCAGACCCATCGGGTCGACGTCGTCGGCAAGCGTCACGCGGTTCTCCGAGCGGGGGAGGAGCTCGCAGAGGACACCCATGATCGCCCAATGGTTGTAGTCACGCATGTACTCGCGCAGCTCACGTCCCCAATGCCCCTCGGCCATCACGTGCTCGGCCCACGCGATCGGCAGCGGCCCGACCGTCTGCAGCGAAAAGCCACGCGCGAAGCCGCGACTCTCGTCGGTCTCGTAGAACTGCTCCGACGACACCTCGGGTGGCGGCGCCTTGTACATGCGGATGTCGTCGGGAAACCTGCCGGCGACCTGCGGCGCGCCCTGCACCATGATGTAGCGGCCCACCTGGTCCTCGTTGTTGCACAGCCCGTGCGGATAGCGCGAGCTGCTCGACAGCATCAGCAATCGCGGTGTCTCAATGGAGTAGCCGGCGAGCGCCACCATCGCAGCGCGTTGCATGCGGTGCTCACCGGTGTCACGCACGATGTACTCGACACCTGTGGCGCGGTCGTTCTCGTCCACCTCCACACGGGACGCGTGGCATCCGGCACGTATCTCGACGCCGTGTTCGATCGCATCCGGAAGATGCGTGATCAGCGGGCTTCCCTTGGCGTCAACCTTGCATCCCTGCAGGCAGTACCCGCGATAGATGCAGTGCGGCCGGTTGCCCATGACGCCGTTGGTGATCCCGACTGGACCGACGCGCATCTCGATGCCGAGGCGGAGCGCTCCTTCCCAGCAGCGCGCCGCCATGGCGCTGACCGGATGCGGCGAGTGTGGATATGCGTGCGGGTCGCCCCACGGCCAGTCCTGCCCCGCGACCGGCAGCTCGCGCTCGACGCGCTCGTAATGCGGTTTCAGGTCCCAGTACGTGATGGGCCAGTCCTCGCCGACACCATCGAGACTTCGGGTGCGGAAGTCCGAAGGATGGAAGCGCGGTGTGTAGCCGGCGTAGTGCACCATGGAACCGCCGACGCCGTGGCCGCTGTTGTTCTTGCCAAGCTCGACAGGATCTTCGCCGCCAATGACGCGGTTGTCGTTCCAGTACAGCTTGCTCGAGCCGGCCTCGTCGCTCACCCAATCGCGATCGGGATCCCAGAACGGTCCTGATTCGAGGACGACGACGCGCCATCCGCGACGTGCCAGCCGCTGCGCCAGCATGCTGCCGCCCGCCCCGGCGCCGACGACGCAGAGGTCAACCTCGTCCGAATCGGCGTAGTGACGCATGCGGTCGCGGTTGGGCACGCCTCGCCGCCGCGGATCGAGCAACCATGCCGAGTCGTTCTCCAGCGGACGGTACGAGCCCTTGAAGAAACTACGCAGCGGGTTCACGACTCCGGGAACGACCCCTCTCGCACGGGATCAGCGTCGCGCGCCTCCGGTTTCTCGAACGGCTCGCGCACGCCTTCACCGAGTCGCATGTAGCCGCGCGGATATGCCGGGCCGCCGAAGCCGATCTCGTTCCACGCCCACGGATGCGAATAGAACTCGGCGAGCACGGCACGCATGACGACGCTCCAGGCGCGGGCGCAGTTGAGCTCGTCCCACACGCCGCCTTGCAGCATGCCCTTGGCGAGTTGGTCGATGATCGCCTCGCGTACATCACGCGCGCAGTCGGCGAACGGTGCGCCGTATCGCCGGCACGAAACCTCGTCAAGACCGCGCAGCACGCGACGCCACGTGACGTCGTCGTCTGGCATGTTCTCGTAGCGGTAACCGTCGAAGTTGCGGTCTGCCAGTTTCGCGTCGACCATCGCGACAACGGGCACGCGCGGCTCCCAGTCCTGCGCCATGACGGTGTCACAGAAGGCGTGCGCGATCGGCGCCTCCTCCTTCGTAAAGAAGCGGAGCTCGCCTGGCGGCTCGAGACGCGCCTCGACGACCTTGCGCGTGACGTCGTCCCACGTGTCCGCCGCGTCCATGACGTCGTAGTCGGGATAGCGGCCGACCATCTGCGGAGTCACGCCGCGCCGCTGCCGCGGCATCAGCGCTCTCTGCGGAGCACGGCGGCGAGCAGTCCCATGCCGCCCACCATGGCCATGAGTCCCGGTGCCATGAGCGGCGGGCCCATCGGCACGTTGTACGAAGGAATGCTCCATCCGCCCGGCTTGCGAGAGATACCGCGCACGTGCAGGTACGTTCCGATGGCGCCGTTGGCGAAGTAGAGGCCCGCCATCAACGGCAGCCACGTCTTCGCCCACTTCTTGCTCATCGCGCCACCGATGCCCGCGACGACGTACGGTGGAGTCAGCACGACGGGTGTCCACATCCACGGATCGCCGAAGCTGGCGCGATAGTGTTCGAAGTAGATCTCAGCGCCGGTGACGAGTGCGCTCACACCTGCAAGCGCCGACAGGGAACGCTCGAACCGTCCGTGACGCACGTTGCGCACCATCCGGTCGACGAGGAACGCCGCCTCGCCGACCGGTTCAGGCGCTCGTCTGCTCAGCCTGCGCCGCACCTCAGTGGCCGGGCAGGAACTCGTCGATCTTGCTGCGTGCCGCCCCCACCAGGTCGCGCATCCCAGCGGGATCACCCTTCGCAACGGCGGAAGTGAAGCCCTTCATCTGCTCGAACGTGATGTGCGGCGGCAACGGTGGCTCCTCGGGATCCGTGATCGCATTGATGATCACGGGGCGGTCCGCATTGAGCGCATCGCGCCATGCAGCGTCGATCTGCTCCGGACGGTCCACCTTGATCCCGCGCAGCCCGATCATCTCGGCCCACTGTTCGAACGGCACATACGGAATCACCTGCGACGCTTCGAACTTCGGATCGCCGTTCATCACGCGCTGCTCCCACGTGACCTGGTTGAGGTCCTCGTTGTTGAGCACGAGCACGACCAGCCGCGGGTCCTTCCACGACTTGTAGTACTTCGCCGCCGTGAGCAGCTCCGCCATGCCACCCATCTGCATCGAACCGTCACCGACGAGCGCGATGGAGACGCGGTCGGGATATGCGAACGTGGCTGCGATCGCGTACGGCACGCCCGGCAGCATCGTGGCGAGGTTGCCCGACAGTGATGCGAGCATGCCGCGGCGCAGCTTCACCTGCCTCGCGTACCAGTTGGCGGCCGAGCCCGAGTCGCTGCTGATGATGGCGTTGTCAGGCAGCTGCTTTGACAGCGACGAGAACAGGGTTTGCGGACGCAAGCGGCCTTCACGTACCTCGGGTTGCGCGCGGTCGTCCATGACCTTCCACCACGCGTCCACGTTCTTGCAGATCTGCTCCTGCCAAAGGCGGTCCTGTTTCCGCTTGAGCTTGGGCAGCAACTCCTGCAGCGTTGGTTTGCTGTCGCCGCACAGCATCACGTCCACCGGATACCGCAGGCTCATCATGCGCGGCGAGTGATCCACCTGCACCGCCTTCACCGAGCCCGGTGACGGCAGGAAGTTGGCATACGGAAACGCTGTCCCGATCATCAGCAGGGTGTCGCAGTCCTGCATCATGTCCCAGCTCGGTTTGGTGCCGAGCAATCCGATCGAGCCGGTGACGTACGGCAGATCGTCAGGAACGACGTCCTTGCCGAGCAGCGCCTTGGCGATGCCCGCGCCGAGCGTGTCGGCGACGGCGATCACGTCGTCGGCCGCATCGCGCGCTCCCTGACCGATGAGCATCGCGACCTTGCCGCCCGAGTTGAGGATGTCAGCCGCGGCGTCGAGGTCGTGCTCGTCGGGCAGCAGGCGTCGCTTCACGAAACCGACGCCTGTGTAGACCGCCTTCAGGCCCGGCTTCTGCTGCGGTATGGCCTCCATCTCCTGCACGTCGGCGGGGAAGATGATGGCGGTCACCGTCTGCTCCGCCTGCGCGATGCGCAGTGCGCGGTCGATGACGTGCCGCGCCTGCGCGGGAACGTTGATCTGCTGCACATACGCCGAGGCGACGTCTTTGTACAAGCTGAGCAGATCGACCTCTTGCTGCTGATCGCCGCCCATGGCGGTGGAGTACGTCTGGCCGACAAGGGCAACGACTGGCTGGTGGTCGAGCTTCGCGTCGTACAGCCCGTTCAGCAGGTGGATCGCACCAGGGCCCGACGTCGCCGTGCACACACCGACCGAGCCGGTGTACTTCCCGTGCGCGCACGCCATGAACGACGCCATCTCCTCGTGGCGCGTCTGCACGAACTGCACCTTGTCCTGCGCTCGCTGGAGCGCGCCGAGGAATCCGTTGATGCCATCACCCGGGAAGCCGTAGATATGTGAGATCCCCCACTCCGAGAGTCGCGAGACGACGTAATCGCCGACCGTTTCGCTCATTCGTCGTCTTCCGGCACCGCCGGATCCTCGCGGCGTTCGTACTCACCGCTGAACTGACGGTCGGCCTCTTGGAGCACGCGCTTGGCTTTGTCGAGCGGACCGTCGCCCTCACCAGCTTCGGCCGCGGTCTTGCGGAGCGCTCCTCCGGGGGTCTGCGGGTCGATGTCGGGGTGGCGCTCCTCAGCGCGGGCCCCCGGGATCGTGGTTGGTTCACCCATGATGCGGCTCAGTTGTTGGCCGGCGCTGCGCTGATGTCGGCGAGCGCGGATTCGCTGTCGTTCTCGATGGCGAGGTCGCCGATCGAGACGATGCCGACCGGCTGCTCGCCCTGCATCACGGGCAGGCGGCGGACCGACTTCTCGCGCATCACGTCGGCGGCCCGCTCGAGGGTGTCGTCGGGGCTGAGCGCGACGAGGTCCTTGCTGGCGATCTCGCCCACGGAGGTCTCGCCCGGGTCGCGATCGTCCGCCAGCGCGCGAACGACGATATCGCGGTCCGTCACGATGCCGGCCACGCGGCCGCCGTCCTGCTTGACGATGACGGCGCCCACGTCGTCGTCACGCATGATGCGGGCAGCATCGATGATCGGGTCATTCGCGTCCACGGCTCTGGGGTTGGCCGTCATCACGTCTCGAACCGTCTGGGCCATGGCTGCCTCCTTGCTGCCGTCCGGCGCGGCCGCTTCAATGTGATAAGTGCGCTATCACATTAAACCACCATGCAGCAGTAACCCCGTGAGCGGCTCCGATCGCGTGAGAAAGGAGACGGGTCTGCTCAGGCCGCGCGGCGTCGGTACTGGTCCGCGGCGTGGGTGGCATCCGTCTCCAGCGGTTCCGGTTCACTCGTGGAGATGAGCCCTGACGCGATCGGTTTGCCTGCATGCATCCGGATGGCGACGGCGCCCAGCAGCGTGAACTCTGCGAGGAACAGAAGCCAGGTGGCGAGCAGGAAGAACAGCGCGAACGTCGTGCCGTACGTGTT
Organism: Candidatus Dormibacteria bacterium; assembly: GCA_046262795.1. GTDB lineage: Bacteria > Chloroflexota > Dormibacteria > Aeolococcales > Aeolococcaceae > JAFALX01. The sequence continues at coordinate 6,900 of JBHEMA010000033.1, forward strand.
GAAGCCATGCGTGAGACCCGCGACCAGGGGCCACAGCAGCGAGAAGGCTTCCATGAACACGCCGGCGAGCACGATGCCCGGCCACAGCCCGCGCAATCGATAGGTGCGGTTGGGCACAACCCGATAGACGAGTGAGAAGAAGCACAGCCACACGACGAAGCTGATCACCGGTTCGAGGTATGGCACCGAGCTCGCGAGTGACAAGGTGTTGAGTCCGATGGTCGCGACCACGCTCACAGCGAACACCGCGGTCATGACGAGCGACATGGCGCGCTGGCGCAGGAAATCACGCTGGCGCGCTCCGAACATCCGCCCAAGTGCGTATTCCATCGAGACGAACAGATTGCTGCCGCCCCACAAAAAGCCGAGGATGCCAATAACGCCGAACAGTCCGGAGTGGTTGCGCACACCGTCCAGCGCTGCTGTCAACGCAGGCTTTGCGTCTGCGGGGAAGATGGTGAGCGCCCCGCTGACAAACTGTTGGCGTGCGTGCGGATCCTGCGTCGCAAGTCCGAGGATCGCGAGCAATCCCACGATGAGTGGGAACATGCTCATGAATGCGTTGAAGGCGAGCCCGTTCGCATAGTTCGTGGCCTGGCTGCCGAGAAACGCCTGCAGCAAACGCCCCGGGTAGGTACGCAGCACGCGTTGCACGAGCGCCCCCACCGACCTGACCATCGTGTTCGGCATGTTAGCCTAGCTATCACTTTTTCTCCCTGCATCCGTGCGCCACGGTTGGAGGTTCGAGGTTGATTCTGGAGGCGGTCATCTTCTTCAGCCTTGCGCTGGGGTTGACCACGATCGTTGCGCTCGTTCCGAGGCTGGTTGCAGCGCCGTTCTGGATGACGCTGCTGCCGCTCGCAATCGTGCTCGCGCTGTCGGGCTGGATTGCCGCGCATGTGCTCAACGATCCAGCCGCCGGTCAGGACCTGGCCATCACCCTCGCCGTGGTGACGCTGTTGATGCGCCTCGCGGTGCGTCGCTGGAGCTGGATCGGCTCGCAACTGTTCAGCGCCGTGCTGCTCGCGTCCGTCGCGTACCTCGTGTACGCGGCAACACAGACATATGCGGTAGGACTCGGTGTCGGTCCGATGGTCGCGTCGACGGTGCTGCTGCTGCTCGAGATCGCAGCGCTGGGACTTTCCGTGTCCTATGCATTCGAGATCGTCGACGTGCTCAGCCGACGCGATCCGCCCCTGCACCGCCCCGAGAGCACGACATGGCCCTGGGTTGCGCTGCAGGTGGCGACATACAACGAGCCCGTCGAGATCGTGCACCGCACGCTGCTGTCACTCTCGCGAATCGATTACCCCAACCTCATCGTCCAGGTCGTCGACAACAACACCACCGATCCCGCGCTGTGGCAGCCCTTGCAAGTGATCTGCGAACAGTTGGGGCCACGCTTTCAGTTCCTCCACCTCGCGCCCTGGCCCGGCTACAAAGCGGGTGCGCTGAACGAGGCGACGCGGCGTCTGGCGCCGCAGGTCGAGATCGTCGGCATCATCGACGCCGATTACGTCGTGCAGCCGCAGTTCCTACGCGCGATGGTCGGCCACTTCGACGACCAGTCCGTCGCGTTCGTGCAGAGCTCGCAGAACTACCGCGACTGGAAGGACAGCAAGTACCTGCGCGGACTCTTCTACAGCTTCCGCTATTTCTTCGACGTCACCATGCCGAGCCGCGCGCACCGCAACGCGATCATCTTCTGCGGCACGATGGGATTGATCCGCCGTTCGGCGCTCCAGGAGATCGGCGGCTGGAGCGAGACCTGCATCACGGAGGATGCCGAGGCAAGCCTGCGCATGCTCGGTCGCCGCTACCGTGGCGTGTACGACCCGCGCGCGTACGGCGCCGGCATCATGCCGCTCGACTTCGACGGCTTGAAGAAGCAGCGGTTTCGCTGGGCCCTCGGCGGCATTCAGATCCTGCGCATGTGGTGGCGTGAGCTTCTGCCGTTCGGCAGGCATCAGCTGCGATTGACACCCTCGCAGCGCATTCATTACTTCCTCGGATCGACGCAATGGTTCGGAGAGCCGATCACCGCCGCCTTCACGGTGCTGCTTTTGGTGACAGCGCTGGTCACGTCACTGCACCATCAGCTGCCGCTGCGTCAGCTGACCGGCGCCGTGCTCGTCGTGCCGCTTGCATTTGCGCTGACGGGCATCACGCGAGCGCTCTGGGCGATGCGTCGTGCGACCGGCGCAACCTGGGGCGACGCGTTACAGGCGTTGCGCGTGTGGTTCGCGCTCAGCTGGGTCGTAACGCTCGCCTGCATCCGCGGCATCATCAGCAAGCACGCCGAATTTCTGCGGACGCCGAAACAGAAGACGGGCGCCGCGCTGCTGAACGCGTTGCGGTCCTCGAGCACCGAGTCGCTCATCGCGGTCGCGGCCGTCGCAGGCGGTGTGGCCATGATGCTGACCTCGCCGAGCCTGGCGACATTCTTGCTCGGAGGGCTGCTGATGTTCGAGGGAGCGGTGTACGCGTCGGCTCCCGCAGCGAGCGTTGCCGCTGAAGGCATTCGCATGACGCCCGAGCGCCAGGAGTGGATGCAATCACCGCAGAACACGGGCGACCGTCCGGTGCGGCGCGGCGTCCTCTTCGGCGGCGCCGTTGCACTTGCGACAGCAGGGGTCGCAGCCGCCCTTGCAGCGCTGGTGGCGCAGTCGCCGCCCGATACGGCGCCATTCAGCAGCGGCGGAGGTGGCAATCTGCCTGCCATCGGTGGCGGGAATGCGCCGGCTGTTCCGGCGGCGAGCGCGACGCCCAACCCCACGACGACGCCAGGTCCGACGCCGACTGCCGGACCGACTCCAAGTGCAACGGCAGCACCGACGTCTGCGCCCAGCCCATCGACGTCGGCAGCCGCATCACCATCGCCCACCTGATGAACCCGCTGATCGGCGCCCTGCTATCAACGTGGCGCCGGTTCGCGGCATGGGTACAGAGCCACCGTCACATCCGCCCCGTCTTTGTAGTTCTGAGCAGGCATTGGGCGGAAACGCTGGCAGTCATATGCCTCGTTGCGCTGGTCCTGGCCGTCAACCCGCCGAAGCTCGCCGGCGCCTTCTCGCACGCCAAGGGAATGGTCGTGCTGCTCATGGTGCCGGTCGTCATCGGTACCTATGTCGTCCGCGGAATCGCGTGGTGGTTCACGCTGCGGTGCATCGGCGTGAAGGTGACCGTGCGCCGTGCGCTCACGGTCGAGTTCGCCGGTCAGGTGATGGTGTTTCTGCCGCTCGGTGATCTCGCGCGCGTGGCGATGCTGCGCGCCACCACCGACGCCACGGGACCTGGCCCGATCACGGGCACGATCGCCTTCCAAGAGCTCGTGTTCATGATGATGCTCGGGCTCGGTGTGCTGCCGCGTGTCGTGACCAACCCGGGCGTCGCGCTGCTCGTCGTGCTCATGCTCGTGGTGCATGGCGTCGTCTTCACGGTGTTGTCGTGGCAGCCGGCCTACCGGCGGGCGCGGTTGTTCGTCGAGCGCATCCGGGTGCTGCGGCGTTTTGACAAGCAGCTGCGTGAGCTGCGCCCTGCATTCATGGAGCTCTGGGATCCACGAGCGGCGGTACCGGTGTTCGTCCTGCAGGCGATCGCGGCGATGCTGTCGTTTCTGCTCTTCTATCTCGCCTTGCAGGCGATGGGAGTGACGACCATCAGCTTCATCACCGCGACATTCGTGATGAGCCTGAGCTACCTGCTCGCAGGCCTGAGCCTGATCCCGGGAGGGCTCGGTGCGTTCGAAGGGCTGCTGACGATCCTGCTCATCAGCAATGGCGTGCCGGCCGCCTCCGCAGCGGCCGCAGGATTGCTGTACCGCGCCTTCAACGATGTGTTCGTCGGCGTCATGGGAGCGCCCTTCGCGCTGCGCGTTCGCCGGCTGGCGAAACGGCGAGAGCCGCCGCGCGGCACGCGCGGCCGTCGCTCGTCAGCGCGAGCGCAAGCGTAAGCGTGAGGCGGTGCTAGCCCGCCTGAACGTGACGCAGTACCACGCGCCACTCGATCGACGTCTTGCCGACGAGCTCGCTTCCGGGCGCGCCGCAGCCGGGACATCCCTCCGGGCGCGCTGCGGCCTGCCGCTGGTACCCGCACGCACCGCACCGCCAGACGAGGTCGATGCCGTACCGATGGGCTGAGCCGGCGTCCTTCTCTTCGATTGTTGCGTGGTCGTGGACGCCTGACTGCATGGCCAATCCTTCGAAATCCGGGGCGGCCGGCTGCTTGCCCCTTTGCAACGACGATACAACATTTTCTGATAACCCACGTGTAAAAGTTTGCCCATCGGCTGAATTGACACATTGCCCGGCTGGCGCATACTGTGGCGACATAACTGCGGCTTTGGGAGGTTTCGGCGGGTGGATGACGATGTGAAGGTGCTCCTCATCGAGGACGATGAGGCTGCGGCCGAGATGTACCGTTTGCGCCTGACCGCTGACGGCTACAACGTCGTCATCGCTCACGACGGTGAGCAGGGCGTGGCCATGGCCGCATCGGAACAGCCAGACCTTATTTATCTGGACCTGCGCCTGCCCAAGCTCGACGGGTTCCAGGTGCTCGAGAAGCTGCGCTCGTCACCGGCGACGTCGGTGATCCCGGTCGTGATCCTCACGAACTACGGCGAGCCGGAGCTTCGCGAGCGCGGCCTCAAGCTCGGGGCTCTCGAGTTCCTGGTCAAGGCCGACACGACGCCGGCCTACCTCTCCGAGGGCGTCGAGCGCTGGACGGAGACCACGAAGCCCTCCGTCGGCGCCTGATCCTCTCGCGCTGACCTCAGCGCTTGCACTCAGTGCTGCAGGCGGGCGTGCCAGCTGTCGCCGTCGACGCCGCACGGGTCCGGTGAGCTTCCGGTCATCGCCCCCGAGGCGGTGCCGTCCGCGCCGATGTGACCGCTGATGTCGATGAAATAGCCGGCGGCGGGTCCGTGCGCTCGGAAGTTGCCGCTGCCATCGATGTCCGTGTCAGCCGTCATCTGGCTGTATGACGAGCCATCACCCTTGCACTCGACACGCGCCTGATAGCGGATGCCGGTGACGCGCGAGCCGCCGTCGCTCACGGTGAAGCTGATCGTCAGCCGGCTGCCGCCCTCGAGGCCCCTGTCCGAGCTGGTCAAGTGGTCAAGAGTCCCGGCATAGGCGCCTGGTGGCGCGCTGGATCCGGTGCACGCCGGCAACACGACGGCGAGTGCGGCGAGGACCGCGCAGTGACGTGCTCTCATCTGCAGTTGTGTCGTATGAGTCCGCGGCGGAGAGGGTGGGATTCGAACCCACGGTGGCTCATCACCACACCGCTTTTCGAGAGCGGCACCTTCAACCACTCGGACACCTCTCCGGCGATCGAGTGTAGGCTCCCGGCCATGCGGATGGCCTTCGCCGCGGTAGGTGTTGCAGCAGCACTTGCGGTCATCAGCGCATGTGGCGGTTCGAGCAGCGGCGCCTCGGGGCAATCCGGTCGCGGGGCCGAGCCGACGCCCATCCACCGCACCCAAAGCGGCGGCGCCGGCACAACCATCGCCGCATGCAGCGCGGTGGCGCAGGCTGACGC
>JBHEMA010000034.1:0-8944 GCA_046262795.1 Candidatus Dormibacteria bacterium
ACCTCGAGCCCGGGGAGCGCCGCAGTCGTCACCGCGAAGCTTGGCTCAGGTCACGCGCTGCCCGCGCGCCTGCGAGCACCTCGTCGAGGGTGCCCAGAAACTCCTTGACCTTCGCCGGCTTCGTCAGATATGCGTGCGCGCCGGCTGCGAGCAATCGCTTCACCTGTCGTTCTGTTGCGTCTGCGCTGAACATCACGACCGGGATGTCGGACGTGCGTGGGTCGTCGCGCAGCCGTCGCAACACCTCGTCACCCGGAATGTCGGGGAGATGCAGATCAAGGATGACGAGATCGGGGTTGTGCTCTCGTGCGAGGTCCAGCGTGAGCCCGCCCTGCATCGCGGTGATGAGGTGAATATGCGGGCGCATCGCGAAGATCTCCTCCATCAGCGAGATCGTTGCGAGGTTGTCCTCGACATAGAGGACGGTGCGTTTCGCCGATGCCGGTACGCCGCGCTCCCCGTCAACGCGGCGTGGCTCTTCAGGCACACCTGTGGCGCGATGCAGCGTGATCCAGAACGTGCTCCCCTCCCCCGGCGCCGTGTCGACGCCGATCTCCCCACCCATCGCTTCGACGAGCTTCTTGGTCAGCGCGAGGCCGAGTCCCGTTCCCTGTGTCGTGGTGCGCTCCGCGCCCAGCCGTTCGAAGGGCTGGAAGAGGCGCGCCTGCTGAGCCGGCGTCAGGCCCGGTCCGGTGTCGCTGACCCCAATGCGCACCCGCCGGCCGTTGCGGTTGACACGCACACCGACGCGCGCGCCCTCACCGGCGTACTTGACCGCGTTCGACAACAGGTTCAGCAACGACTGCTTCAACCGCTGACGGTCCGCCTTGACGTATTCGTAACCGGCGTCATCGAAGTCGGCGGTCAGGTTGACGTGGCGTTCCATTGCCGCCGGCGTGACCAGACGAACGCACTCGTCGACGACCGCTCCAACCGAAACCGACTCGGTGGCGAGCTGCTCGCGACCGGACTCGATGCGCGCGATATCGAGCACATCATTGACCAGCGACAGCAGGTGACCCGACGCCTGCTGAATTGCGGCAATGGCCTCCAGCTGATCGTGACGTGGATTGCGGAGCTCGAGCAGGTCGCTGTAGCCGAGCATCGCCGTGAGCGGTGTACGCAGCTCATGCGACATTCGCGACAGGTACTCGCTCTTCGCCTGACTGGCGTGCTGCGCCTCGTCGCGCGCGTGACGCAGCTCCTCCTCCGCCTCCTTGGCGGGGGTCACGTCGCGGTTGATCTCGAGCACCGTGTCGGGGTTGCCTTCACTATCCGTTTGCAGTGCCCAGCGCGCGCTGATGATGATCGGCCGTCCGTCCTTGGTGATCTGCGCCAGCTCACCCTCCCAGCCGCGATCGCGCCGAAGCTGCTCAACTACCTGCGTCCGCGAGTCCAACTTCGTGTGAAGCAGCGCCGCCGGGTTCTTGCCGATCGCCTCTTCGGCGGTCCATCCGTACATGGTTGCGGCGGCGCGATTCCAATACGTGATGGTGTTGCTTTTGAGGTTCCACGTGAGGATGGCGTCGTATGCAAGATCCATCAGCTCGGCGTTGCGTCGCAGGCGTTCGACCAGCACGACGCGGTCCATCGCGGATGTGAGCGCGCTTCCGTACTCGCGCAACCGCGCCAGCTCGTCGTCGCCGAAAAGCGGGGTCAGCGCTCCGGCCCGAACCAGGAGGAGACCGCGGCCGAGATGGGTGCCGAGCGGCACGCGGACGACATCGCGCTCCACGTGGACCGTCGCCTCATCGACGTCAGGTCCCGCAACGCCGTGAACCAACTCGGACGCGGGCTCGGGCTCGATGCCGTGGGTAGCGAGCACTGCCCCGTCCTCGCCCGCGATGACGGCTGTGTCAGCGCCGACGAGCCGCACGGCCCACTGCACCGCCCGCGCCGTCAGCGTATTAATGTCGGGCGAGTAAAGCAGGAGATCGCTGAGCGCTCGCCGGTACGGCTCCTCCTCGCGTTCGCGCCAGAGGCGACGCAACCAGCGGGGCGGCGCGAAGGCGACATAGAACAGTGGCGCCACCACGAGCGCGAGGCTCGTCGAGGCCAGACCGAGATGGTTGCCGCCACCCGTGAAGCCGACGATGACGCTGAGAACGAGGATCGCGATGATCCCGCTGTAGGCGAGGGTCAGCGCGCGCAGACGCGAGCGCTGCACCACGGGCAGGCGATTCGAGTGCACCCAGAAGCGGCCGACCGGCTCGAGCACGCAGCCACTCCAAACGACGAGCAACAACACCGCCGCGGCGGCTTCCATCGGTGTGACCGGCGCCGTCGGACCGGGGCTGGGCACGTACGCCACGAGCAGCACAACGATCGTCACCCCGATCGCGACGGCCATGGCGACGCGCACACGGCGGCTCACCGGAATCACCGTGGCGCGGAACTGGAAGAAGAACCATCCCGACAGCGCGAAGAGCACCAGAAGCACATCGGTGATCCCCTCGTTCTCGGACGACGTCGCGGTCGCCACCGAGTCGATGACCGCGACGCACGCGAGCGTGACGGCCGACAGCGCCAGCCAGCGCCGGGGTGCGTCGCGGTGGCGCAGCCAATCCGCGGCGACGAGCAGGCCCAGCAGGGCGAAGGCGCCCCCCAGCACCCATTCCAGCGCCTGCGAAGCTGCGGTCAAGGCTGTGAGTATCCGTCAGGAACGCGGCTGAGACGGCGGTTCATCGCCTCTTACAACGATCGTTATTATAACGGCCGTTGATATGACGACGAGGCGTCCGCCCATCCCGTATCACTATGGTTCCCCCGCGGGAGCGGAGCACTTCTGCGATCGCGACGACGTCCTCGGCGACGTCGTGCAGCGGATGATGAGCGGCAACAACGTCATCCTCCTCTCTCCACGCCGCTACGGGAAGACGTCGCTGTTACTGCGCGCCATCGACATCGTCCGGCGTAAGGGTGGCGCCAGTGGGTATGTCAGCCTCATCCGTTGCTCGAACCGGCGCGAGGTCGCCGAGGCGGTGGCGTCGGGCATCCTCAACGGCCCGCTGAGTCGCCTCACCCGCGGTCGCGAGAACCTGAAGGACCTGCTTCGCGATCTGCGGGTGACCCCGGTTCTCGGCGTGGATGCAAGCGGCGCCTTCACGCTCACATTCACCGGCGGATCCACCGCAACCGACTGGAGCGAGGTGCTCGCCGATTCGCTCCGGCTCCTGGCGCGGCGCAGCGCGCAACGCCAGACAAGCCTCGTCCTCGACGAGTTTCAACGAGTGATCGAGATCGACGAGGGCCTCGGTGGCGTGTTCAAAGCCATCGCCGACGAGCTGCTCACCACCAGCCTCGTGATCGCGGGCAGCAAGCTGCACCTCATGCGCCGGCTGGCATCAGGACCGGGCGCCCCGCTCACCGGTATGGCCGAGCGTATCTCGCTCGACGTCGTGCCGGAGAGCGAGATGGTCGACTACCTCATGGCCCGCGCCGCTCGAGCGGGGCGCTCGATGACTCCGGAGGCCGCACGGCTCATCTACGCCGCAGTCGACGGCATCCCCAACGACGTGCAGCGGCTCGCGTTCGAGTCGTTCGTGCTCGCCGGCGATAGCATCGACGAGGAGATCGTCGCTCTCGCGGTGGAACGCATCGTCGAGCACCAGGCAACCGACTTCGCCGAAATCTATGAGCGGCTCGCTCCGACGCAGCAGCGCCTGCTCCGCTCGCTCGCGCGCGAACCGACGGGCGCCGTGTACTCGGCCGGCTTTCTGGAAACGGTCGACATCAGCAATGCCAACGCCGTGCGTGCGGCGCTCGAGGTGCTCGAGGCTCGAGAGCTGCTCCGCCGAGTCGACGGCGCCTGGAACGTGAGCAATGCGTTCTTACGCGCGTGGCTCGCCGCATGACAGGCGAGCCTCTGGTCGGCTAAGATCCGCGCGACCAATCCCGTGGTTGCGAGAGGAGTGAGGCGATGAATTGGTTTCTGTTCTGGCTCTTCTTGCACATCACCGCCGCGGTGCTCGCGTTCGGACCGATCTTCGTCTTCCCCATCATCGGGACGCTCGCGGCCAAGGCGCCGCAGAACATGAAGTTCGTCGTGGAGCTCAACCACCGCATCGAGACGCGCTTGGTCTTACCCTTCGCGCTCTCGATGGTCGTGTCGGGTTCGGGACTCTTGTGGACAGCGAACATCAACTGGTTCGCAACGCCCTACCTGATTGTCGGCGTCGTCTTGTACCTCATCGCCACCACGCTCAGCATCGGTTTCCTGCTGCCCAACACCCGCAAGCTGCTGAACTTCGTCGAGCATGCACCGGCGCCCGTACCGGGTGCGGCGACGGCGGGGCCGCCGCCTCAGGTGATGCGCTTGATCCGTCGCAACCAGATCGCCGGCGGCATCACCACCGTGCTCTTCCTGATCATCATCTTCCTGATGATCATCCAACCCGGAGGGATCAACTTCCGGATGTAGCCCGTCGCGGGCTGGTCAGCGGCTCACGCGGGCCGGTCAGCGGCTCACTCCCGCGGGCTGCTGCAGCCCACGGATGACCGCGTCCGCGACCTGCGAGGTCCCCACAGCCGTGGGGTCGTCGCGGTCCGGTTTCATGTCGTAGGTCACGTCGGTACCGTCGGCGATCACCTCGGCGATCGCCGCTTCGAGACGGTCGCCTGCTTCGCGTTCACCGATGTGGCGCAGCATCAGCACGCCGCTCAGCATCATCGCCATCGGGTTCGCCTTGTTCTGCCCTGCATACTTCGGCGCGCTCCCATGCGTCGCTTCGAACACGGCGATCTCGTCGCCCGTGTTCGCTCCTGGCGCGAGCCCGAGTCCGCCGACGAGTCCGGCGCAAAGATCGCTGAGGATGTCGCCGTACAGGTTCGGCATCACCATGACGTCGTACAGCTCGGGTTTTTGCACCAGCTGCATCGCCATGTTGTCGACGATGCGGTCTTCGAACTCGATGTCGGTGAACTCCTGCGCAATCTCCCGCGCCACCCGCAGCCACAGCCCGTCGGTGTGCTTCATGATGTTCGCCTTGTGCACGGCCGTCACCTTGCGCCGGCCGTTGTCACGTGCCCAGCGAAAGGCGAAGCGGAACACGCGCCGGGTGCCGAAGACCGAGATTGGCTTGATGCTGACGCCGGAGTCGTCGCGGATCCGCCTGCCACCGAGCCGCTCGATGGTGTCGATGAGCTCACGCGTCTGCGGCTCACCTTCGGCGAACTCGATACCGGCGTAGAGGTCCTCGGTGTTCTCGCGGACGATGACGAGGTCGATGTTCTCGAACCGGCTGCGCACGCCCCGATAGGACTTGCACGGACGCACCAGCGCGTAGAGGTCGAGCTCGCGGCGCAGCGCGACGTTGACGCTGCGAATGCCCGTGCCGACGGGGGTCGTCAGCGGTCCCTTGATCGCGACCTTGTTGCGCTTGATCGATTCGAGGACATGTGCGGGCATCGGATCGCCACCGTGCGCGTCCATGACGCCAAGGCCTGCATCGAGCACGTCCCATTCGATGTCGACGCCGGTGGCGTCGATGACGCGGCGCGCTGCGTTGCTCACCTCGGGCCCGACACCGTCGCCGGGAATGAGAGTGATTCTGTGAGCTGCCATCTGCGCCAAACAGTACTCTCGGCGCATGTGGACGCGTGGCCTCGCCAGTTGGTACGGAGGCAACGGGCGCCACGGCCTCCCATGGCGGCAGACCCGCGATCCGTGGGCCGTGCTCGTCAGCGAGGTCATGCTGCAGCAGACGCAGGTTGCTCGCGTCATCCCGTACTGGGAACGCTTCCTGACCCGATGGCCGGACGCGGCCGCGTTCACGCGCGCCCCGCTTGCGGACGTGCTGCGTGAGTGGCAGGGGCTTGGTTACCCGCGACGAGCTCGCAACCTGTGGCTGGCTGCGGCTCGCATCGAGCGTGACGGCTGGCCGCGCACCGAAGCCGCTTTGCGCGCGCTCCCGGGCGTCGGCATGTACACGGCTCGTGCGTTGCTCGCGCTGGCATTCGACGCCACGTCGGCGCCGCCGCTCGACGTCAACATCGCCCGTGTGGCAGCGCGCGCGGCACTGGGCGCGGAACCGCACGCTGTCTCACGTCGGTCGATTGAAGCGGCAATCGACGGCGCGCGCCCGCGAAACCTGGGTCGCCGCGAGTACACGTTCGCGCTCTTCGACGCGGGCGCGTTGCACTGCCGCGCCACGCCGCGTTGCAGCGGCTGCCCGCTGTCGCGGGGTTGTGTTGCGCGCAGCCGCAGCGCCGTCATCAGCGCAGCGAGACGGAGATCGCAGCACTACGACGGCACGATGCGCCAGCTGCGCGGCGCGCTGCTCGCGGCGTCACTGAAGCACAAGCGACCGCTCACTGCCGAGAGCGCGAGCGCCGCGGCCGCCCATCTCCAGCTCGGACGCGATCGCAGCGCTGTCGTGGCGGCGCTTGATTCGCTGCGCCGCGATGGCCTCATCGCGCCCACGGACGGCTGAGCCGCACGCTCAGTAGGATCGCGTGCGATGACCGTGCACTCCGACTATCTCGATCGCATCCGTGGCGAACTCTGGGCGCGCGACGTCTTCACGTTCATTCCCGACCGCGACCTGCCGCCGCCGTCTGGAGGAGTCGCCGTCGACGACGGCCCTCGCGTCGCGTTTGCCGGCTTCCCCTCCGACTACAGCCTCGGCTTCCTGCTGGCACTGTTGCAGCTCGACGTGCGGCCGTGCGGCATCATCACGTCGCCGGGCGCGCATCCTGCCATCCTTGGCGACAACGCGTTGAGCCGGATTGCCGATCATCTCGATGTCCCGCTGCTTCGCGCCTGGCGCGTCAATGACGAGCACTCGCGTCTGTGGCTCGGCGACATCGATGCCGACGCCATCGTCATGGCGAGCTTCGATCAGATCGTCGGCGGTCGAGCACTCGCGATTCCACGTCACGGGTGGCTCAATGCCCATCCGAGCCTCATCCCGAGGTATCGAGGCCCGGAGCCGGTGTACTGGGCGATCGCCGAGGGCGCGGCGGAGACGGGCATCACGCTGCATCGCGCGGCGCCGAAGGTCGACTCGGGCCCGATCCTGGCGAAGGCAAGCGTCGCCATCGAGCCGACGGACAACGCCGGCACCCTCACCAAGCGCCTCGTCCAGAAAGGAGTCGAGTTGCTTCCCACGGCACTCAACGCGCTGCTCCATGACATAGCCGGGGTGCCGCCCGACATGTCACTGTCGACGTACCGCACGTCCGTCGGGCATCGCTCGCTGCAGACCGCGGCGACCGCGGTGGAGGCTGAGCGAATGGTGCGTGCCGGCTTCCCCAACATGCGCGCCTGGGCCTTGATCGATGGCAGGCCCGAGTACGTATGCGCCGCCCGCGTCGTCCGACGCCGCGAGGATGCGCGCGGCCACACCCTCACCTTCGCTGACAGCGTGCTCGAGCTGAGCGAGGTCTGCCCCACCTGCGGCTGCCACCACGACATCGCCGACTGTCCGCACCGCGAAGCCGCCGTCGCGACCCTGTAGCGAACGGAAATCGGTCGTTTTGCAACGTCTATCATGCTCCGCGTTGTGTCCCCCGACGCCGGCTCCCGGGTCCTCATCGTCGAGGACGACGCCGCGGTCCGCGGCTTCCTCACACAGGCACTGCTGAGCGGCGGCTATGCCCCCGTGGCGGTCCGTACCGGTGAGGAGGCGCTCGACGTCGCCCGCACCGAGGCGATTGCAGTCACGCTGATCGACGGCATCCTCCCCGACATGCACGGCGTCCGTCTCGCCGAGGCGATGCTCGAGACACCGAACGGCGGCGCGACCGCGATCTGCTTCGTCACCGGCGCCATCCGGGAAAGCGTCGCCGTAAGCGCCGGCGTCGGAGCCCTCAGCAAGCCATTGCGTCTGGCAGAGCTCCTCTCGGCCATCGACGTGCTGATGCGCTGGCGCGACAGCGGTGGCAGCCCAATCGAGGAGCGCAGGGACGCCGTGCGCCGGCTGGAACAGGGGTTTCTCGTCGGCCCGTGAGGGATCAGGCGATGACCGACTTCCGACCCATCTCGCAACTGCCCTGGCAGGTCGATCAGCCCGAGTTCGAGCGCGCCGCGGCGGAGATCGGACCGGGCGGCGCGTGTTGCGCCTTCGTGATCGACGGCTCCATTCCGCAGTCGGCTCGGTCGGGATACGCAGCGCTCGTGATCGCCTACGCGCGCGCCGACGAGCCGGTGTGCATCCTCGGCGACGGCAGCGCCATCCTGCTGATCCGCGAAGGTGGCACGGCATCCGGCGAGGTGGTCGCGAAACGCATCCTCGCGCAGATGCGGCGGCTCTCACTGGACCAGACGCTGCGCGCAGGAGTGGTCCCGCTGGGATCGGACGGCCCAAGCGCGATGAACGCCGCGCGGACCGCCGCCGACTCGGGCGAGGCTGGAGGCATCACCACTCGCTCCTGACGGACGCGACGGCGCGGCGTCCGCTGCCGGTAGGCTCAGGCTAGAGCGAACACACAGGGGAGGTGTCATGCCGGAAACACTCATCGGCCGTGTCATCCGTCGCCAGTCATGGATGGAACCGGTTGCCGACGTCACGCAGAAGATAGTCGCGGGCACATATCGGGCGACCGGTCCCCTGGAGCGGCCGCTGCGCAACCTCATGCACGGGACGTGGATCCTTCGCCACCCGCTCCATCCGGCGCTGACCGACGTGCCGGTGGGCGCGTGGACGGTAGGCGTGGTCGCTGATTACGCAGCGCACTTCACCAGCCGCGTGCCGGAGAGCGCCGGCGACATCGCGCTGATCGTCGGCTTGGTGGTGGCGCTGTTGACGCTGCTCACCGGCTACACGGATTTCATCGACACGTTCGCACTCGAGCGACGCTTCGCCGTCGCCCATGGTCTGCTCATGACGTTCGTCGTGCTCGTCATGGCGGCGTCGTTCTTCCTGCGGTGGTTCGCGTCTGACTCATTGCACCCACTGGCCGTCGGGCTCTCGACCGGCGGGTACGCGCTCGTCCTGCTCGGTGC
>JBHEMA010000035.1:0-6993 GCA_046262795.1 Candidatus Dormibacteria bacterium
CACCAGGGGTGGCGCACGTAACGTCGGAGCAGGACCCGCGCACCTGTGGTGCGGGTTGCACGCCGGAGCGCTACGAGATTACTGTCGACGTCGTCAGCTAGCGATCGCTGGGACGGTCAGTGAGATGCAGCAGCGTGGCGACGTCAACAATCGTCAGCGGCTGGATGGCTCACTGGTGTGCCGCCCGGCGCGGCCCGACGAACGTCAGCGCCAGGATGAGCGCCCACACCGCATTGAGACCGATGCCGATCATCACTGACGTGCGCACGAACCCGGTCGTCACCTCCAACTCTGTGACCGCGGTCCACATTGCAGCGAGCGTCAGCAGCAGAAACAGCGCCCGCACCAACGAGAAGCGGATGAGCGAGGCGACGACGGCGATGGCGACGGCGTAGCCGAAGGCGACCGCGACGACCACGAAGCCGACTCCATACGTGCGCGTGATGAAAGCGCCACTCGTGGTGTCGAACACGGTCAACGTGACGTGTCTGACAAAGAGGCCGGTCGCAAGGATGGCGGCGACGGCCACGGCACCACCGGCGACGGTGAACCATCGCGCCAGCGCCAGCCAGTCGAACGGGCCCGGCCGTATCGCCGCCATCGAGTAGAGCGGTGCGCCGGCGAACTGCAGCACCGCCGTGGGTGGCGCGGGCGCAGGCTCCATCTCGAGTGCGAGGCCATCCGGCGCCGGCGACGCCGGCGCCGGCGACGGCGGCTCGGGCGGCGGTTCCGATACGCGCCGTCCATCTGCGTACACCAGCGGCAGGCCGCACCGCTTGCACGTGGTGCGAAGCAGGCGCTCACTCCACGTCCAGCAACCTGGACAGACGACGGTCGCGGCCACGATGCGGCATTGTCGCCAGGCACCCGCCGCAAGCCGAGGTGATGTCCGAGAGCAGGCAACGAGCCCGTTACGGGATCGCCGGTGACGCAAGCCCCTCGCGACTCTCAGGGTCTTTTGAGCAACGTCCCTCAGCCTCACAAGTCACCCCCGACCGCGCACCATGACCGCGTGCACCAGGCAAACGGGACGGCGCAGTGACGAGCGCGCGCCCGCCCGCGCGGCCGTTCCGCGGACTCGCCATCGCGGTCAGCGGCCTCGCGCTCGTGATCCTCTACGGGACGGTCGGCTTCGTCCTCATCGAGCACTACACCGCGCTCGAGGCGGTGTTCATGACGATCACGAGCGTCACCACGGTGGGCATCGCGGTGCATCCGCTCGATGGCCCCGGCGAGATCTTCACGATCACCGTCGTCGTCCTCGGCGTGAGCGCCTTCCTGTACACGTTCGGAGTAATCGTCGAGGCGCTCGGGAGCGGACGCTGGCGCCGATACTGGAGGAGACGATCGATGGAACGACAGCTGGAGCACCTTCACGACCACGTCATCGTCTGCGGCTACGGACGCACCGGCAAGCGCGTCGCACTGGAGGTGCGTGACAAGGGCGTGCCCTATGTGATCGTGGAGATGAACCCCGATCCGCTGGAGGACGTGCGGCGGTCGGGCGAGCCGCACATCGCCGGTGACGCGGCCAGCGACGAGGTGCTTCACCGCGCCGGCATCGATCGCGCACGCGCGCTCGTGAGCGCGGTGGACAGCGACGAACGCAATGTGTACATCGTGCTGACTGCACGCTCGCTCAATCCGCGATTGTTCATCGTGGCGCGCAGCTCGTATCCCGACTCCGTGGCAAAGCTCGAACGCGCCGGCGCCAACCGCGTGGTGAGTCCATATACGACGAGCGGCGTTCGCATGGCGGCGCTGGCGCTGCAACCTGCGGTCGTCGACGTGCTCGACATCGTGAGCGGTGGCACCACGACAACGATCGAAGAGCTCGTCGTACCGGGCGACGTCGACGGTTCGGTGAGCACGGCCACGCTGCGCCGCTCCGGTGCCACCCTGCTTGCAGTGCGCGATGCCGACGGCACGATCCACGTCGCGCCATCCGA
Organism: Candidatus Dormibacteria bacterium; assembly: GCA_046262795.1. Taxonomy (GTDB): domain Bacteria; phylum Chloroflexota; class Dormibacteria; order Aeolococcales; family Aeolococcaceae; genus JAFALX01. Next base: position 1,950 of record JBHEMA010000035.1, read on the forward strand.
GGACCACCCGCTGCATGCGGACGACGTGGTCGTGGCCATGGGAACGCGCGACCAGGTGGACTCGCTGGCGAGCACGCTGCGCCCGCGCAGCGACCCGGTGACGCCATCCTGACTCAGAGAGCGCGCGCGAGCAGATAGCCGCGTGTCGTCGGTGCCTCGACGGGCGTGTACGGCTTGCGGTCGAGCGCCATCTCCACCTCGAACCCTGCGCCCGTCAGCAGCGTGCGCACATCCTGCGTGCGCAGAAAGTGGGAATCGAGCGACACGTGCTGTTCATAGAGCTCGTCCACGTGCCGTACCTCGTCGCCGACGTGGAACGACACGAGCAGCGGCGCGTGCGTCCGCAGCACACGGCGAAGCTGCGCGAACGCGCGCGGCCGCTCGTGTGGTGCCAGGTGGATGATCGAGTAGAACGCGATCGCGCCGTGCCAGGACGCGTCGTCGGCGGGGAGATCGAGCATCGAGCCGGTGATGAACGACAGCCCCGGATGCCGCTGCCGCGCAATCGCGATCATCTCGGCTGACAGATCAACGCCCACCGGCCGCAACCCGCGTGCATGCAGGTACGCGGCGATCTGTCCAGGGCCGCAACCGACGTCGCCCACGATCGCGCCATCCCCAGCTTCACTCGCGAACACATCGAGCAGCGCTCGATCGAGCGGCTTGTGCGCCAGCTCGCCGGCAAAGCGGTCCGCGTATGGCTTCGCGATCGTGTCGTAGCTGCGGCCCACGTCCTGGGGGTTGTCGCTCATGTCGATACCTGCGCAGGCTCGCGGGCGCGAATGGGTCGTTCCCGGCCGCTGATGACGTCCGCTTCACGTGTGCGAACGCTCCGCAGGCAGTCGACGGTGATCGCCGCCGCAGCGATCGCGAGCAGCAACGACGACAGCACACCCTCGAGCACCGCCGCGGCCCCAATGAGGTTCGATGCTCCCCAACGCGCGACGAAGGTGTCGCCGATCAACAGGACGAGGACACCGGCGCGCCAGCTGACGACGCTGCCCGGACGCGCCAGCCACCAGATCGCACAGAAGATGTACGGCTCGACGAGGTAGTAGGGAAACACGGTCTTGGCGAGCATCGGAAAACAGAGTGACGTGACCGCGAGGAGCGCGCAAAGATCCGCCGCATTCGACGTCACGTGGCGGCGCCGCCAGACGATCAGCGCGCACAATGTCGCGGCCAGCAGCATCACGAGGAGCACGTCGGTGTGCTGCACCAAGCCGGCGATCGGCGCATCCTCCGCGATCGCCCACAGCGAGCCACCACCGATGGGAAGCGCCCCGCGATATGTGACCAGTGAGTGCACGACATCCGAGGTGTCCGCGGCGATAAACGGCGCAATGCCCGCCGCAGTCACGAGGACGGTCGTGAGCAGCATGCGCGCAGCAGCGGATCGCATGCCGCGTGTGATGAGCGGCAACAGTGCAGCCGGTATCAGGTACAGCACAGCCGTGGTACGCGTCAGCAGCGCAAGCGCGAACGCTGCACCGGCCGCCACTGAGCGCCGACTCGCGAGCAAACGGCCGGAGAGCAAGACCAACCACAGCTGGAGTGGCTGCTCCGCATGCCCGTAATCACCGACGGCGATGATCAGTGGCGGCGCGAGCAGCATGACGGTCGATGCGGCAAGCGGCCACGCAAGCTCTTCGCGGGCGGCACAAACGATGCGCAACGCCTCGACCGTCATCAGCAACGCGAATCCGGCACCGAGCAGGCTGACGAGCGATGCATGAACATTCGCGGTGTCGGGTAGCTGCAGCGCGTTGGAGATCGCAGCCAACGGCGCGAGCAGCAGCAGGCCGAGTGGTCCGTTGGCAACGGGATAGGCCTCCTGTCCGTGCACCGTGTAGAGCAGCAGTGGATGCCCCGCTGCACCGACCTGAGCTGCGGGCCAGAAGAAGTGATCGTTGTCGGTGGGCAGGTACGGCATCGTGAGCGGTGTCACGACCCATGCGCACACGTAACCAACGGCGAGCACCACGAGCAGCACGTGGCCGCCGCGCCGCCGCCAGACCCACGCTTCGGCACGCGTCCATGTGCGCATGCCGAGGGTCAGAATCGAACTGACGACACCAGGTTTTTCAGACCTGTGCTCTACCAACTGAGCTACCTCGGCGCGGGCACCAAGTGTACGCAACGTAGAATCGAACGCATGGCCCGTGTGATCCATGTCCGTATGTTCGGCATGGAGCCGGGCGATCGCGCGCCGTTGTTGACGCGCTTCCACCAGCTCGCGGCGTCACGTGAATGGCGCGACCAGCGCCCGTGGCTTGCTCACAGCAGGTCGACCGGCCTCTTTGAGCAACTGTACTTCGCCGAGGTCGCCGAGCACGAGGCCGACATCGCTGCGGGCTCACCGACGGCAGCGACATTCCTTCGCGTCGTCGGCGACGAGACGGACGCGCTCGCTCTCGTCTTCATGCTGCGCGACCTCTCCGAGCGGTTCGGCGTCGACGTCGTCGTGCGCGATCCGGACAACCCTATTGCGAAATTGCGCCGCGTCGAGCTGCATCGCGGTCGGCTGCCCGACGGGCTGGCGCTGGAGGCGATCATGGTCCGCCGCCCCATCTTCAAGCGGCTTCGCGGCGGCGGCCGCATCGAGATGTATCCGCCTCGCGCCCTCGGCAGCGCGTTCGGCACGATCGAGGGCAGTGACCGCGAGCGCCGCTCGTGGAGCTTCCTCGTGCACGGCATGCGCGACTCGCGCCCCAGCTTCCTCGAAGCCGAGGCCGAGGCCATGCGCATCTGGCGCGGGCTTCGCTTCCTGGACTAGTGAGCGAAGCGAACGCGGCGCGATTCATCGCGCCCAGGGGAGGGTTGCGAAACGCAGGTCGCATCGACATGCGTTTCCGGGGAGGGGATCTGCCCCTCCCTGAGGATTAGATTGAGGGCTGTTGTCCAGCGGGTCAGCCGCGCTCGCGTGCTCGTTGACGGCGAGGTGGTGGGCGCGATCGACCGAGGGCTGTGCGTCCTCCTCTCGGTCGGGCCGCGGGATGACCAAGCGGTCGCCGATCGTCTGGCCGGCCGCATCGCCACGCTGCGGATCTTCCCCGACGACGGCGGCCGCATGAACCTCGACCTTGTGGCCGCGGGAGGGTCGCTGCTGCTCGTCAGTCAGTTCACGCTGCATGCCGACACATCACGGGGACACCGGCCGTCGTTCATCGGCGCCGCACCTGCGGATGTCGCGTCGCGCCTGTGCGATCGCGTGGCGGCGTCGCTGCGCCGCAGGGAGATCAGCGTGGCCACCGGCCGGTTCGGCGCGCACATGAACGTCGAGCTCACCAACGACGGCCCCGTGACCATCGTGTTCGCGAGCGGCGAAGGCCCCTGGCTGGCGGACGGCGGCTGACGGACGCCGCACCGCCCGGGCGATGTTCAGGGAGAAGCGCTGACGCTGGGTGACGGCGTCGGTGTCGGCGACGCCGTCGGTGATGATGCAGCGGGCGACGCCGACGGCGACGACGGCGCAGATTCGGAGGGTGGCGGAGTTGCACCCTCGTCGGTCCCTGCCGTCGACTCCTTCTTCAAACGCTCGAGGTACTGCACGAGATCGCCGTACTGGCCCACGACCTGCTCGATCGCCGCGACCGCGTCTTGCACGGTCGTGCGCCCCTGCTGGATGACGTTCAGCTCCCGCTGCATGTCTTGAACCAGTTGGTTCACGCGACTCGGGACCTGGTGCGGATCGGGAACGGTGATGTTGAACTGGTACGCGAGCGCGATCGTGTCGCACTGCTGGCACTGATAGTTGACCGCGATCGCGGAGTTCTGGGGCACGAGCACGTGCGCCGAGTTGCTCATGATGTTGATCTCGATGGCGAGCGCGATCGTCTGGCAGTTCGTGCACTGGCCGAACGCCTCCGCGTCGTTGACCGGCGCGGTGCTCGAGCTGTCGATCTCGTTCAGCTTCACGCCGCCGCGCGCGCGGAAGTTGTCCGTTTGGTGGTTGACGACGATGACGACGTTGCGGTGATCACCGTTGAGGTCGCCGATGGTCACCGTCGACGAAGCCGACGGTGTCGCACTGGTCGTAGGCGCTGCCGATGTGGACGGCGTCTGCGTCGTCGTTGCCGATGGCCTGCCGAAGAAGCCGATGTTCGTGGCTCGCGCCACGCCGCCGACGCACACGAGTGCGACGACTGTTCCTGCAATCACCGCCGATCGACGGCGCCAGCGGGGCCGCTCGGGTGTCGTCGGAGGGGTCGCATCGGACATGTTCGTCTGCTCCTTCATCTGCTCACGGAGTAGCGCTGGGCGCCGGAGTGCCGGTGGCGCCCGCCGTCGGCGTGGTCGACAAAGTCGGTTGCGCTGTGGCGGTGGCACCGCTCACCGCCGTCGGCGCCGGTTGTTGCCCGCCGGATGTTCCCGGTTGTGTGGTCGTGCCGGTCGACGTCGTGCCCTGGCCGCCGGCGCTCGTCGCTTGCGAGGCACTGCCCTGCTGCGCGTTCGGCGCGATGTACGTGTTCGCCAGCGAGCCCAACCCGCCTTGAATGGTGCCGCGATCGGTTGGCGAGATCGGCTGGTAATGCCCGCGCGGGCCGACCGCGACGACGATGAGGGCGATCGCAGCCGCACCCGCGAGTGCGAGCGCCGCCTGGAGCATCGGATGCCCGCGGGTCCGCGCGACCAGTCGCACCCCGCGGGCGCCCGTCTTCCACAGCAGGATGCCGACACCGGCGATGGGCAGGGCAAGCAACAGCACTTGGAGGCCATCGAGACACGCTTCGCCCCACCGGCCGCCACCCGCGGCGCCGCCCGTTGATGAAGCAAGACCACCGAGGGACGTCCACGCCGTTGCCAGGATCTGCGGCAGATGCACGATGAGCATCACATACGCGTAGAGGAGAAAGACGACGGTGGCCGCGACCCATAACGTCACCGCGGCGCGCACCCACCCCTTCAGCTCGCGCACGCTGTCTTCGGTTCGTCTCCACGGCAGCAAGCTGCGCATCACCGGTTTGATGCGCGCGAAAAGATCGGGGACGCCGACGAGGTCCGCGACGATGTAGTAACCGTCGAGACGGAGAAACGGCAGCAA
>JBHEMA010000036.1:0-3655 GCA_046262795.1 Candidatus Dormibacteria bacterium
CACCACCTTGCGGCGTGCCTGATCGGCATCTGACGCATCGCGCTCGGCGACATCAAGCGCCTGGCGCACCCGCCGGCAGAGGCGCCAGAGCTGCGCACCCGACGCATACAGCGCGACGTGCAGCCACATTTGCTCGTCGGCCGGCGTGGCGACCTTCGTAACAGCGCGCACTTTGTCGAAAGACAGTCGTCCGTCAGAGAACGCCTGCTTGAGCAGCGGGAGCTGCTCGAGCGCATGACCGACACGAAGCATCTCCGTGCTGGTTCGCAGATCCGTGCCGATGTTGATGGTCAGCCAGTGGGCGCATGAGCGCATGCCGACACCGTTCCATGCGCCTTCATCGTCGAACTCTCTCGCCATGTCGACGAGATCTGCTGTCGCAGCGTTGATGCGCGCCGCCTGACGTCCGAGACGTGTGGCGAGGTCGTTGTCCGGTTCGCCGCGCCGTTGCTCCATACACAAAGCAGTATAGCAAACATACGTTCGTAACACAACTGGGGCGAGGGCGAGGGGTGCTTCGTCTCGCGCGCGCGGAGGTATCAGCCCGCTGCGAGTGCGTGCTTCGGCTGGTAAAGCATCATCTCGCTCCCATCCGGCAGCACTAGCTGAATCATGCGCCCAACCGCTGCTCGCTGAAGTCACCGGCAAACGACGTGCCGCGTTCATGCAGGCGCGCCACCGTCTCGTCGATGTCGTCGCACAGCAGTGTCAGCTCGTGGTGCTCCCGCGCCGACCCGATCGGGTGCACCGTGACCTCCGCGCTGATCATCAGCGCAACCGCAGCACGCTGACGTTGTGCCGGTATTCCTCGAGCGTGCGCGCATCCATGTACGACATCGAGCTGCGCAAACCGGCGAGGTAGCGGCGGATGACTTCGGCGACATGGCCCTTGTAGGGAACCATCGTCTCGCTGCCCTCGATGTACTCCGGGTCGTCGCCGCCGTACTCCTGCTGTACCGAGAACGACGCAGCACCACGCATGATCTTGTGTTTCTTGCCATCGACGACGATGACGCGCCCCGGTGCCTCGTATGTGCCAGCGAGCACGGAGCCGACCATGACGCAGTCGGCACCAAGCGCGAGCAGCTTGCACATGTCCGCCGGCTGCCGGATGCCGCTATCGCCGATGAGCAGCGCACGACGCCGAACCGACGCCGCCTCTGCGACCGCATAAGGTGTCGGCGCGAACACACCCGTCTCGGTGCGCGTCTCGCACACAGATCCACCTGCGATGCCGACGCGGATGGCATCGGCTCCGGCGTCCTCGAGCCAGCGAAAAGCCTCCCCACTGGCGACGTTACCCGCGACGACCAACACGTCAGATGACTGCGCGCGCATCCATGCGAGCGCATCACCCACCTGCACGTGCGCACCGTTGGCGGTGTCGATGCAGATGACTCTGCAGCCGGCGTCGATCAAGCGCCGAAAGCGGTCCTGGTAATCGCCGGTGGCCGCGACCGCGGCGCCCGCGGCGCCACCTGTGGACAGCACCTGCTGCAACTGCTCGACCTGGGTCTCGATGCTCTGAAAGCGGTGCAGAACTCCGAGCGCGCCGTGCTGCGCAAGTGCGATGCACATGTCCACGCCGCACACATCGGGCATCGGCGAACCCAGCAACGGGACGCGCAGCTGCACCGATCCGAAGCGCAAGCCCGGCTTCGCATCGGCGCGATGCGCGAGCGTCGATGGAAGCCGCGGCACCAGCGTGACGTCGTCGTAGTCGAAGGCGAGCGGCGGGTGCTCCGTCTCGGGCGCCGTGGTGAGCATGCGGTGGACTGCGGCCTCAGCCATGGCACCCATGCTACGAAAACCCCCGAACGGGATCAGCCGCTAGACTTGACGCGACGGCTGAAAAGGAAGGGGATTTCGTTGAGACACCTACTGATCTCTCGGCGCCTTGCGGTTGCATCACTGGTCATCGCGGGCGGGCTCGCGGGCGCGCAATCCGCTCGCGCAGATGTCGCTCCCGTGTTCGGCCGCGAAACGGTGCTGCCCGGGTCCGGCGGCGCTGAGCCGTCGCTTGCCATCGACTACTCGCCGGCATCTGCAGGCAAGAACATCTACGTGAGCTCGATCTCGCCGGGTGCAAACCTCTGGCACTCGCTCGACGGTGGTCAGAGCTGGTCGCAGCCGGTCGCATTCGACACCAGCGGGCCACAGCGCGGCAATGACGCCGACGTCACTGTAGGTCCTGACGGCACGGTGTATGTCGTCGATCTCAACATCGCGTACTCGTTGGTGCAGTCGTCTACCGACCACGGTCACTCCTTCAGCAGCGGTAGCCAGACCACTCCGGAGGCCGACCGTCCGTGGATCACGGCGGGCCCCAACGGCGCCGTACACGTCATCTACCACGACTTCGCCACCGAGACCGTGCTCGACTGCATGTCGCCGAATGGCGGCACCGCCTTCCTGCCGTGCGTCGACACGTTCGGCGCCAACAACCCAACGGCGACGGAAGAGTGCACGAGCAACACCGACATCGGCAAGGCACTGCGCATCGATCCGACCGATGGCTCGCTCAACATCGTGTTCTCTTGCTCGACCGCGAATCAAGCGGCTCAGTCGCCGCCCTACGGTCCCGTGCACGATTACTACATGTCCAAGTCGACGGATGGTGGTGTCACCTGGAACACGTACACCATGTACGTGGCGGACCTGAGCAACGGAAAGTCGCCGACGCTCTCGAACTTCTGGACGAGCTTCGCCATCGACAGCGCGGGCAACTACTACGCGCTCATGGACGGCACGTACGACGACAACAACGTGGCGACCAACCCGTATCACGTCTACCTGCTGACCTCGAAAGACCACGGACAGACGTGGAGTCAAACGCCCGTGCAGGGCGACTACGAGGCCGACGGCAAAGGGACGCACGTCCTCTCGGACCTCGCGGTGACGTCACCGGGAAACGTCGACGTCGTCTTCTATGGGACGACCGTGACGGGCGAACCGAACGGTGTGTGCGGCAGCGTCGCGTCGCAAGGACCTTGTCCGAACGGCGAGGGTCTGCCGGACTACACCTCAGCTAACCGGCCGGGCTGGCGCGTGTCACTGGCACAGAGCGTCAACGCGCTCGATGCCAATCCGACGTTCATGCAGACGCCGGTCACGTCGGAGTTCACGCACTTCGGGGAGATCTGCACGAACGGCATCGTGTGCGGACAGTCCGACCGCACGCTGCTCGACTACATCAGCGTCGGCGTCGATTGCACGGGCGATGCGCACGTCGCCTTCGCCGGCAACCCACAAGAGAACACAACGACGCAGCAGCCCAACGTGTATGAGGTCGACCAAACGGCAGGGAGCACGATCTCGCCCCCCGCGGCGTGCCCCGCGCCTGCGACGTCGACACCGGAGCTGCCGCTGACCGCGCTCGCCCCCATCGCAGGCCTGGGTGCAGCCGTCGCGCTGGCGATGCGTCGCCGCAGCGGCCTGCGGATACACTCGACTGCATGAGCGAGATCGCAGACCGCGCCGCCCAGGCACACGCCCGCATCGCCGAGATGCAGGTGCATCTTTGACCTGCCCGGAAAACGCGCACGCCTCGGCGAGCTCGAGCGGCTGATCGCTGACCCGGATCTCTGGGACGACTCGCGCCGCGCTGCTGTACTGACCCAGGAAGCGGCGCGTCTGCGCGATGACATCGCCGGCT
>JBHEMA010000037.1:0-3768 GCA_046262795.1 Candidatus Dormibacteria bacterium
ACGCCGTGGCGGCGCCGGCAGCGTGAGCCGCGATGCGAGGTCGTCCAGCGGCGCCTCGCGAATGGCATCGATGCTGCCGAACTGGCGCAGCAGCAGGCGGCGGCGCGCCGGTCCGAGCCCGGGCACAATGTCGAGCTTCGATCGCAGCGCCGTGCGTCCACGACGGGCACGATGCCGCGTGATGGCGAAGCGATGCGCTTCGTCGCGTACGCGCTGCACCAGAAACAGCGTCGGACTGTCACGGTCGAGCACGATGGGATCGGCCGAATCAGGGCGGAACAGCTCCTCGTTTCGCTTCGCGAGCCCGAACACCGGAATCCACTGCAGGCCGAACCGTTCCATCGCGTGCACCGCAGCTCCCAGCTGTCCTCTACCGCCGTCGATGAGAATGAGATCCGGAACGACCCCGAAGCTCAGATCCACATCCTCGCGAGCGCCGGCGCCACCGCGCGCGTCGGGACGCTCGTCCGTGCCGTTGGCACCGGCGGGATCGATGACGGGAACGTCCCCGTTGACCGTGCCGCCCGCGCGCTGCAGCCGGCCGAATCGGCGGCGCAGCGTCTCCTCGATCGATGCGAAATCGTTGGCGCCTTCGACCGTCTTGATGCCGAAGTGGCGGTACTGCGCCGGCGTTGGCCTGCCGTCCTCGAACACCACCATGGAGCCGACCGAGTTGGTCCCCATGGTGTTGCTGATGTCGTAGCACTCGATACGCCGTGGCGGCGCCGGCAGCGTGAGCCGCGATGCGAGGTCGTCCAGCAGCGCTTCCGTCTTCGACTGGTCGTAGTCGTCGACGATGCGCTGCTGGCGCAGAGAGACGAGCGCCGTCTCTGCGGCGCGCTCGACAAGGCGCCGTGCATCACCGCGCTGCGGCACGTGCACGTCGACCGGGCCGCCGCGCTGCTCGCTCAACACCTCGGTGAGCAGTCCGGCGTCATCGATGGGGTCCGACAGCAGGATGCGCCGCGGTATCCACGTGACGTTGGCGTAGTACTGCGGCACGAAGGCGCTCAGACAGGCCGACGCGTCGAGCCCGCTCACACCCTCCAGCTCGTGCGTCTCCATGCCGCTGACGCGACCCTGTCGCACGGCGAGCACCGCGACCATTGCCCGGCCGGTTTCGACGGAGACCGCGACGCAGTCCTCGTCGTTGCGTCCGCCACGCAGCATCGTCTGGCGCTCGCTGATTCGCTCGATTGCACGCAGCCGGTCGCGAAAGCGCGCCGCCAGCTCGTAGTCGCGCTCGTCCGCTGCATGATCCATCTGCTCGTGCAGCTCGTCCTGCAGCGCGTCTGAGCGTCCCTCCATGAACTGCTGCACCTGTTGGAGCAGCCGCGCGTACTGCTCCGCCGAGATGCGGTCCTCGCAGGGGCCGGCGCAGCGCTTGATGTGATAGTCGAGGCAGACGCGCCCGCGCCGGAAGATCTCGTCACTGCACGTCCGGAACGGAAAGATCGTTCGCAGCGAGCGCACGGTCGTGCGCAGCGACTGCGCGCTCGTGTACGGCCCGAAATAGCGGGCACCGTCGCGGATGACCTTGCGCGTGTAGTACGGACGCGGAAATTCCGTGGCGCGGCGAGCGCTGGTGCCGCGCGGCGTGCGCAGCTGTTCGCGCGCCGTGCCCGGTGCCACCGCGTCGTGGACGCCTGGCTGCGGGATCTTGAGGTACAGGTAGTTCTTGTCGTCCTTGAGACGGACGTTGAAGCGCGGCCGGTACTGCTTGATGAGTGAGTTCTCGAGGATGAGCGCCTCGCGCTCACTGGTCGCGGCGACGACGTCGAAATCGAAGACGCGGTCGACGAGCTCGCGCGTGCGCGACGCCAGCGTGTTCAACCCGGTGAAGTACGAGCGGAGCCGGTTGCGCAGGCTCGCCGCCTTGCCGACGTACATCACGCGAGTGTCGACGCCACGGAACAGGTAGACACCGGGCGCATCTGGCGCCGCTCGCAGTCGCGCGCGCAGCACGTCGGCGTCGTCGATCAGGCGCTCGGCGCGCCTGACAGCGGTGGTCACGATCTCACTCTACCCAGGCTCCGAGCCTCGGACGCCGATGCCGGCGGGTAGCTAGCTCGGGGAGGGTGTGACCTGCTCCGGGCTCGCCGCCGGCGAAGGGCTGCTGCCGCCGGACGAGCTACCGCCACCGAGCACGCTCGAGAAGTCGATCGGGTTAGGTGGTGGCGTCACCGTGAACGACTGCCCCCAGCCGTCGAAGTTGATCGTCCCGCTGCCCGCGTTGCCGCTCGTCGACCCCGCACCACCACACGCCGACCCGAGGTTGGCGTTGCCGGAACCCGTGATCTGCACCGGATAGGGTCTTGCGCTCGAGGCGATGTCGATGGTGTAGCCCTGTGACGACTGCAGCATCACGACCGATTCCCCGTTCGTCGACCCATTCGACTTCGTGTACGGGTTTCCGGCCAGTGAGCTGAAGCAGCTGCTGAGCTTGCTCGTGTCGGTGAATGTCGTCAGTCCTTGCGTCGCACTGCTCGCCTGGGATGACGGGATCAGCACCCAGTTGTCACCGACGAGGTCGCCTGCCGCGGCGCCACCGAACTGGGTGAAGAAGGCTTTGCCCTGGAAGTACGTGTTGCCGTTCACGATCACGAAGTTCGCAGTGGAACCGCCGATGGTCAACGTCCCCGTCACCGTGCCTGCGGCGGCGACCTTGATGTCGAAGGTGGCCTGGCCATTGCTGCTGGACACGCTCGCATTCACGTGGAACGAGTTCGAGCCCTTCACCGCAGCGGCGGCGTCCTGAAGGATCTGGCTCGACGACTTGTCACCCTCGCCACTGCCACCACAGCCGGCGGCGGCGATGGCGACGATGGCCGCTAGCGCGATGAGGCGCCACGAAGTTGCCGGCAGGCGGCGGAATCGCATCGCCCGCACTCTATCTCGGTCGCTGTTGTAGGCGATCACGGGTGCGTGACCCCCGCGCCTTCAGCCAGGCGCAGCTCGTCCACGAAGGCCGCTTCGTCGAGGACGCGCACGCCCAGGCGCTGCGCCTTCTCGAGCTTGCTTCCCGGGGAAGCTCCGGCGACCACGGTGTGCGTCTTCTTGGAGACGCTCGAGCCAGCGTTGCCGCCGAGCGCGCGGATGCGCTCCTCGGCGTCGGGCCGAGTCATCGACTCGAGGGTGCCCGTCAGCACCCACGTCTGTCTCGTCCAGGGACCCTCTTCGCGACTCGCACGCTCCGGCTCCACGCCTGCCTGGCGCAGATGCTCGAGCACCTCTCGGCCCTCGGATGACTGCAACCACCGCGCGACGTGTTCCGCGACGACATCACCGATCCCTTCCACGCCACGCAGATCGTCGACCGACGCGGCCGCAAGCGCATCGATGTTGCCGAAATGGGATGCGAGCTCGGCTGCGGTGTGCTCACCGACATGCCGGATGCCGAGCGCATTGATGAACCTCGCCAGCGGCGCCCGCTTGCGCGACTCAATCGACTGCCGCAGCTTGTCGGCGGAGCGATCGGCGAACCCCTCGAGCGTCAGCAGCTGCTCCTGGGTGACGGAGAAGAGGTCGGCCGGTTCCATGACGTATCCGGCGTCGATGAGCTGGTCGACGATTGCCGGCCCCAACCCTTCGATGTTCAGCGCGGCGCGTGAGGCGAAGTGCAGCAACCGCTCGCGCCGTTGCGCGGGGCAGAGCGGGTTGAGACACCGGCGCACGGCCTCGCCCTCCTCCCGCACCAGCTCGAAGTCACACGCAGGACAGCGGTTCGGTGCGCGCCACGGCTTGGCCCCCTTCGGCCGCCTCTCCGGC
>JBHEMA010000038.1:0-4780 GCA_046262795.1 Candidatus Dormibacteria bacterium
GCCTTGCGCAGCCACTGCAGACCGAAGATGAGCAGCAGCGCGCCGACCACGAGCCGCAGGCCGCCGATGGGCAGCCGCGTGAGCGCAGCGCCCAGCGCGACCACGATCACCGCGAGCACGCCAAGCCCCGACGCGGCACCGATGAGCGACGAGCGCCACCCGCGATGCGCGCCCACACCGACGACGATCGTCACCGCCTCGATCGCCTCGACCGCGGACGCGAGGAACGTCGCGATGAGGACGTAAATCGGCGAGTTGGACAAACGGCCGCCTCCTGCTGAGAGCACGCCAGTGCTCGACAGCGTACCCATGGCGGCGTCGTGCGTGGCGTCTCTCTCGCCCGTCGCCCCGGAAGGGATTCGACGCTTGTCCGCGGTGCGAGACGTAAGATCGGCGCCATGGCAAGCACCACTCCTCCAACGGGAACAACGCCCGCCGCTGCTCCGCAGTTCGAAGCCAACACACAGTGGCGTAAGGCATGGGCATTCATCGGACATCGCGGCCGGGTGCAGATCGCCGGCGGCAACCTCGTCCTGCTCGACCACGACGGCAACCAGGTCGCCGCGGGCCCGGTCAAGGACGCCACGATCGACCGCCCGTGGTGGACGCTCGGCAACGGTTGCTACGCGACCATCGACAGACAGAAGTACATGCTCACGTTGCGTTCGATGGGCGCGACCATGGCGTCAGAGGCCTTGGGCGGCGGCATCGCCACCACGGTCATGGGACGGAAGGCGACCAAGAAGTTCATGGAGGCGCTCGAGCAGGCGCGCGGCACCTCCGGCTAATCGCGTCTTCGAGGGGGACGACGCTGTGAGCGATCGAGCGATCGCGGACTACGCGCTGCTGTCCGACTGCAGGTCGGCGGCGCTGGTCTCATCCGACGGATCCATCGACTGGCTCTGCGCGCGACGTTTCGACGGGCCGGCGATCTTCGCGCGCATTCTCGACGCGGACGCCGGGTATTGGCGTCTCGGTGCGGCAGAAAGCGCGCCGACGTCTCGTCGCTACATCGAATCCACCATGGCGCTCGAGACCGTCATCGACGCAGCGGGCGGCCAGGCGGTCGTCACCGATGCGATGGTGGTGGGACCGAACGAGCAGGGTCACGATCTCGCCGCATCCGCGCCCGGCGTCGTCGTGCGACGCGTGGAGTGCACGCGCGGTGACGTTGAGCTCGCCATGGAATGGCGTCCCCGGCCGGAGTTCGGGCTCGTCACGCCGCTGTTCGCACCACTCGATGGCGGCGTCAGTGCGCGTGGCGGTGCTGACGTCATGGTGCTGTCGTCAACGGTTGCGTGCGACGTCGCACCCGACGGCGCGCGTACGACGTTCGCTCTGCACGCAGGCGAGCGCGCGCTCTTCGCGATGAAATGCGGTGTCAGCTGGGAGGCGGCGCCACAGCCGCACGACGCGGCGGAGATGCAGCGGCATCTCGACGACACGCTCGAGGCCTGGCGCAGCTGGTCCGCGCTGCATCAGCGATACGAAGGTCCGTGGCGCGAGCTGGTGCATCACAGCGGCCGCGTGCTGCAGGCGCTCACGTTTCAACCGACGGGGGCGATCGTCGCCGCGCCGACGACGTCACTGCCGGAAGCGGTCGGCGCATCGCGCAACTGGGACTACCGCTTCACCTGGGTGCGCGACGCCAGTCTCACCATGGACGCGCTGTGGATCGCCGCGTGTCCGGACGAGGCGCATCGCTTCTTCTGGTGGATGTCGAACGCGGTGGCGGCGCAGATCGCCAACGGCGCCGACCTGCAGATCATGTTCGGCGTCGGGGGTGAACACGACCTCTCTGAGCGTGAGCTGCCGCATCTGCGCGGATGGCGCAACAGCGCGCCAGTTCGCGTGGGCAACGGTGCCTGGACGCAGCGCCAGATCGACGTCTACGGTGAGCTGCTCGGCGCTGCGCGTTCACTGTCGCGCCAGCTCACGGGTCTCGATGCGCCGGCAAAACGATTTTTGCGCGATGCGGCCGACACCGCGGCGGTGAAGTGGAGCGAGAAAGGGCAGGGCATCTGGGAGATCCGTGGTGAGCCGCGCCACTTCCTGTACTCGAAGCTGATGCGCTGGGTCGCGCTCGATGCGGCGATCGACATCGCATCGCTCATCGACTCGGACGATCGCGCACCCGCATGGCGCGCGAAGCGAGACGAGATCCGCGACACCATCATCGAGCAGGGCTGGAGTCACGATGCAGGTGCGTTCACGCAGACCTTCGGTGGCAGCGACCTCGACGCGTCGAACCTGGTCATGGCGCTGGTCGGCTTTCTCCCAGGCGACGATGCACGCCTGCGGGCGACCGTGCGCGCCACCGCGGAGCAGCTCACCGATTCGTGCGGTCTCGTGTATCGCTACCGGGCGCACGACGGTCTCGAGGGCGACGAGGGCACCTTTCTGCTGTGCACGTTCTGGCTGGCACAGGCACAGGCGGTCATCGGTGACGTCGACGCGGCGACGGCCACCATGGAACGCGCCGTGTCGTACGCCAACGACGTCGGGCTGCTCGCCGAGGAGGTCGACGGCGCGACCGGCGAGCTGCTCGGCAATTACCCGCAGGCGTTCAGCCACATCGGCCTCATCAACGCCGCGTGGGCGATCACGCGTTCGCGCACCGGCGGCAGCGCTGCTGATGCACCCGAGGACGTGCTCTGACGCACGCCGTGCTCTGACGCGCTCCGCGCGCTGACGTACACCGGCCGTATCCTCGAATGAGCCATGCCGGCTGACGGGACACACGTGCGATCGCTGGACGTCGCCGTCTACACGATCCCCACGGAGCAACCGGAAGCCGACGGCACGCTGCAGTGGGACAGCGTGTCGCTGGTCGTGGTCGAACCGCAGACCGATTCCGGTGTGCGCGGACTCGGCTACGCCATCGGCGACACGGCCGTCGCCGAGGTGGTCAAGAGCAAGCTGCGCGATCAGGTTCTCGGCGTCGACGTGCGCGACACGACCAAAGCATGGGAGCGCATGCGCGACAGCATTCGCAACCTCGGGCGCCCCGGCATCGCCTCCATGGCGATCGCCGCGGTCGACATCGCGCTGTGGGACACCAAGGCGCGCGTGCTCGAGCAACCGCTGCACCGCGTGCTCGGTGCCATCCGCGACTCCGTCCCCGTGTACGGCAGCGGTGGCTTCACCAGCTACACGGTCGGCACGCTCGTCGAGCAGCTGAGCGGCTGGGTGGAATCCGGCATTCCGCGCGTGAAGATGAAGATCGGCATGGACTGGGGCAGGTCGTGGCGCCAGGACATCGAGCGCGTGCGCGCCGTGCGGCGCGCCATCGGTGACGACGCCGAGCTGTTCGTCGACGCCAACGGCGCGTACGACCGCACGCAGGCGCGGCGTCTCGGCACGCTGTTCGCGGAGGAATTGGGCGTGTCGTGGTTCGAGGAACCCGTCACGTCAGACGACCTCGACGGCCTCGCACGGTTGCGTGAGCAGCTGCCACTCGACGTCACCGCCGGTGAGTACGGCTATCACCTCGAGTACTTCCGCGACATGCTGCACGCCGGCTCTGTCGACGTGCTCCAAGCGGACATCGGCCGCTGCGCCGGCGTCACCGAGTGGCTGCGCGTGGCGGCAACGGCTGCCGCGATGAAGACGCCGTACTCGGCGCACTGCGGTCCTTCCATCCACGTGCACGCGGCGACCGTACCGCCCAATCTGCGCCACATCGAGTACTTCCACACACACGTGCGCGCCGACCACATCCTGTTCGACGGAGTGCTCGACCCGGTCGACGGGGCGCTGCACCCGGCGGACGACCGGCCGGGTATCGGCCTGACGCTGAAGCGCAGCGACGCCGAGCGCTATCGCGTTGCCTGAGTTCAGGCCAATTTCGACTGCAACAGGCGCGCCATTGGCTCCTGCCTGAGCCTGCGACACACCGACTCATAGACGTGGTTCGCGACGATGGCGCGGTGATGCGCGGCCATGCTGTCGGACAGCGAGCCCATGACGGCGAGGTCCTCGGCTGACGGCTCGAAGATGATGGTGTGCGCGCCGCGACGGCGCAGCGCCGCAGCCTCGCGACGCAGCAGTATCCGGCACCCGGCTCGAAACGCGGCGTCACCCGAGAAGCGAAACGCGCGCGGTGTCGCCGTCATCGGTGAGCTGATCACGACCAGGTCGAGCCCGAGACCCGCAAGCAGATCGGCATTGCTCGGGGAGTGGGCGCCACCGTCGACGTAGCGGACGCCGTTGATGGTCACGGGTGCGAAGTACCCGGGAATGGCGCACGACGCGGCAACCGCTTCACCGAGCGTTCCCTCGACACCTGCGTCGCGACCGAACACGACGCGCTTGCCGTCGTCGAGCCGCACTGTGCACACCCAGAGCGCCTCGGGCCATGCCGGTAGCTGCAACGCATCGATGGTCTCCCTGATGAGTCGCGTCGGTCGCCGTCCTTGGCGCATCGCTGCGGCCACGAGGGTTCCCATCGTTCGCGGTTGCACGCGCCACGGACGGCGCGCGGCACCGCGCAGACGCAGCGACGATGCGGGGCGCCAGCGCATCGTCGTGCCTTCTTCGTCGGGGTCACGCCACACGGGCAGGCGTTGGAACAGCGCGTCGCTCGCGGACGAAGACGGTCGTTCCGCGATGCGCGTCCAGAGATCGCGCGGCGACACGCCGGCACGCAGGAACGATCCATCGATCGACCCCGCTGACGTACCGACGATGATCTCGGCATTGCGCGCGTCGAGCCCGACTGTGTCCTGCAGCGCCGCGAGCACGCCGGCGTGAAATGCACGTCCCGTGCCCCCGCCGGCGG
>JBHEMA010000039.1:0-4254 GCA_046262795.1 Candidatus Dormibacteria bacterium
CTCGCAAGATCGCGCTCGCGCACCAGAATGGCCTCGCCGGCATCGCCGCGTGGCGCTTGGGATTCGAAGACCCAAACTTCTGGACGCTGTTCGGGTAGGCGGCTGCTTGACGATCTGACGGAGCGGCCCAGCTGAGAGAGCGAGGGCAGCACGCTTCTGAGCGCGAGCGTCGCGCAGCCGCGCCCGGACGTTCTCCGAGCACAGGGGCGCGGCGAGCGCGAGCGGTCAGCCGCTCCCCTGGCGCTGCACGAAGAATGAGCTTGCGTGTGTGCGGCTGAACCGCGACTCGCTCGAAGAAGTGTGCCTGCCCTCCCTATCGCGGCGCCGTGCCGCCGCGGCCGGTCAGATCGTCAAGCAGCCGCCTACCCGAACAGCGTCCAGAAGTTTGGGTCTTCGAATCCCAAGCGCCACGCGGCGATGCCGGCGAGGCCATTCTGGTGCGCGAGCGCGATCTTGCGAGCGAGGCTGTCGGCGTCGTCGAAGTACGTCACCGTGCTGCCGTCGGCGGAGACGATGTACGGAGTCGCAGCCCCGAAGTCGTAGTCGACACGAGCGCCGGCTGCTCCTGCTTCGGTCAGCACCTCTGGATACGACGCAGAGGCACCGCTCCCGTTGGTCCAGGTCCGTCCATACAACGGAATGCCGAGCAGAGTGTGCGACGGTGTCAGTCCCTGCAGCGTCGACGCAAGCTGTGCAATGTCCCAGTCGAGCCCCGCGACCGGACCCGGGCTGCTGCCTTCACCGTGCTGGTCGTAACACATGATGTCCACGAGGTCCGCTGCAGCCCCAAGCGTGGGCACGTCGTACGCGGCGGAGAAGTCATTGATGCCGGCGCTGTCGTGCGGCACCACGTCGACCGCGAGCTGCGCGTTGTGGCTGTGCAATGCCGACGCGAGCATTTTGATGAATGCGGTGAACGCGTCCTTGTCGGATGGCGCCATGCTTTCGAAGTCGACGTTGACACCGGAATACCCGTGATCCGACACCGATTGCACGACGGTATCGATGAGCGATGAGATCGCCGACGCGTTGTGCAACAGCGACGACGTCCCTGATTGATCCTGGAAGTTGTTCTGCAAGGTGGGCCACACGGGGAGACGCACACTCTTGGCACGCGCGACCGCGGTGGGATCTGACGTTCCCTGGATGGTGCCGTCCGACTGCGCCACCCAACCTGTCGGCGAAACCCAGTTGAGCACGCTCTGGTGATGCGCCAACGAAGTGTTCGAGGCTGCGGAGTCGACGACGAAGGCCACGACATTGACCCCCGCGACCGCGGGAGGGCCCGGGACAGTCGCACGACGCAGCGAACCCGCTGTGATCCCCGTGAGGTCCACGTGCAGCGCCGCGGCGAGATGCGATCCTCGCGCGGTCTGGAGTCCGGCGGGCAGGTCCACGGCCGACGGCGGCTTTGCCGTCCAGTGCATGCGTACGTGCCTGGCGTCGCGCCATGTCAGCTGCGCAGCAGGCAGCGCCGCGGCAATCGCGGATTGGGTGGGCGCATCGTCGAAGACGCCGTCGACGACCAGCCCATCGCCGGGGTCGACATGCGCGGCGAACATCGCGCCCGTCGGAGCGATGACAGTGAAGTCGACGCTGATCCCCTGCGCCCGGCCTGCAACGCTGACGTCGAGGTGATGCTTCGAGGCGAGTGGCAGAGGCGCTGTGGAACCCACGAGGTCCGCCCCGCTGACCGCGAGGGTCACGGGCTTGCTGTCGACGGTCGCCTTCACGTCCTGCTCGCGGAAGGCGCTGTCTGCGTGAAGCCGCAGGTCGAGCGTCGGGGGGACGTCGCGGATGCCAGGTACCAGCTGCTCTCCCCCTGCGCTCGCCGTGATGAAGCCGTACATCGGCGGGTTATCGACGAAGGGGACGTTGCAGGCGGTCAGCAAGAGGACGGCGGCCGCGGCCACCAGCGCCACCCGGCGGGACATCGCCGTCGAGTCTAGGGCGCCTCCGCACCACGCCCCGCGAGCGCTCAGCGGACTGTGATCGTGAGATCGAGCGACAGGGGCGGGTCACCAGGCATGGGGTAGTTCGCCGGAATGGACGCGACCACATGGATCACCGTTCCTGCCGGCGTCCCGGTAGGAATCGTCAGGGAGTTGAGCGCTGGGACCGAGCGGCCTGCCACGGAAACAGGCGTCGGACTGGCGGCAGGCGCAGCACCGTTCGCAGCGTTGACCGACGCGGGCGATGGCTCGTTTGCGAGCGGCGCCAGTGCGCTCGACGCGCCCGCTCCGTTGGCCAGGCCAGACACCGCGATGCACGGCGCAACCGTCGTGGACTCGGATGTCGCCGCGGTTCCGGGCCGTCCCGCGGAGGAAAGCGGAATGGTGAGGCCGGCATAGATGACGACGTGCTCCCCGGGCGCCGCCGAAGCGCTGCTCGCGGCGAGGACGAACTGCTGACCGGGGCGTGAAGGATCGGTCTTCGTCGTGCGGTAGGTGTACGCGTCGGTCGCGGCGGTTTGCTGCTGCGCCGGCGCCGGACACGCAGCAGGGGTCGCCGCGTTGTTCGCTGCACTGCTGCCGCTCAGCTGGTTGACGTGCGTGACGTTCGTGTTCGGCCGCGTCACGACGACCAGCGCGATGACTGCCGCGGCCACGGCCGCGACGGCCGAGGCTGGTCCCGGAAAGAAACGGCGATGGCGAAGGCCGCGCAACCAGCCCGTCGCCGTTTGCCGTTCAGCCGTCGGCTTCTCGCTGGGAAGGTGCACAGGCAGTGGCATCCGTGCGTGTGGGAGCGCATGAACGCGACGGAGCGCCGCACGGTATTCCGCGTAGCGCTCGGCGCACTGGGCGCATGCCGCGAGGTGTTGCTGAAAGGGCACGGCCTGCTGCGACGAAAGCTCGTCGTCGTATGCCGCTGAGAAGAGGCCGTCGACATGGTCGCGCGCCATCAGGAGCCCTCCATGACCTCGGCGCTGCCGGCGGACGTTCGCAGCACGTCCATTAGCATGTGGCGCGCACGGCTGAGGCGTGACTTCACGGTTCCCAGCGGCACGCGCAGCGCCTCCGACATCTCCTCGTAGGTCAGCTCGTTGACATCTCTGAGCACGACGGCGGCACGGAACTCGGTTGGTAGCGTCAGCAGTGCGTCGCGGATGGTTGCGAGGCGTTCGCGACTGAGCGCGGTGCCCTCGGGGCTGAGCCCGGGGTCGGGTAGGTCGACGACATTGCCCGACGCATCCTCGAGTGGCGCGGTCGGACGGCGCACCGATCGTCGCTGGATGTCGTGGGCACAGTTCACCGCGACGCGAAACAGCCAGGCGCGCACGGTCGCGCCTCGCAGCTCCGGGATGCGTATGTACGCGCGCAGGAACGTCTCCTGTACGACGTCGGCCGCGTCGTGCGGTGTGCCCAGCATTCGCAGTGCCATGGTGTAGAGCTCGTCCTGATGCCGCGTCACGATGGCGGCGAAGGCTTCACGGTCGCCACGACGCGCCCGCTCGAGGAGCGCCTCGTCGTCCATCGTTCGAGAGTACGCGGCAAGGTGCGTCCCGGTTCCCGCCGCGGCTAGGCTGCGGCGGCATGCGGACGATGCGGCAGCAGATCACGATCGCAGCGCCCGTCGAACGGATCTGGCAGGCGGTGCACGTGGACATCAAGAAGGTGCCGCGATGGTCGAAGAGCCTGGTCCGGACGGAGGTCGTGGGTGGCGGACGGCTCCGCGTGGGCTCGGAGCTGCTGTACGTCGTGCGCCTGCCGATGGGGCGCACTGTCGATCTGCACCTTCTCGTCGCCGAATACGACGAGTACACGCACTGCGCCGGATCGCTCGACAGCGCAGTGATGCGTGGCCGTTGGGGGTGGCGCTATCGCACACACGGAGACCGCACGACCGTTGTCTACGAGACGGCCGTGGAGCTCAAAGGAATGCTGCGCTTTGCGGGGCGTGCACTGGAGCAGCAGGTTCTGAACGACGTGCGCGGCAACCTGCAAGCGTTGAAGGAATACGTAGCCGGAGGGCTCACGACTTCGGCCCGATAAAGGTGTCGAGGAAGGCAACGTCTTTGGCCCGAGAGACAGCGATCACGTTCGGGCGCGTCTGTGTCCAGCCAACGCCGAGCAGCTCACATGTATCCGTGAAGAGATTTCGGATGTCGTCGGACATGTTGCTGAACATGTATCGCGGGTACGAATATCGGTATTCGCCCAGTCTTGTGCGCTTGCGAATAGGATTCATGAAGCGGGTCCCATCTGAGTGGATCAAGCCACGCAGGAACTGTCGCGGATACACGGACGTGACGGC
>JBHEMA010000040.1:0-3536 GCA_046262795.1 Candidatus Dormibacteria bacterium
ATCGTGCCGCGCCCCGTCGCGCTGCGCATCAAGGAGCTGCTGTGAGCGCCCGCGTTGCGGAGCTACAGGTCACGATCTCCTCGTTCGGTTACAAGTACGGCCCGCAGGTGGAGGCGGACTGGGTGGTCGACGCGCGCATGATGCGCAACCCGTTCTGGGTGGACGAGCTGCGACCGTTCACAGGTCTCGACCGGCGCGTGCACGAGTACGTGCTCGGCGACGAAAACGCTCGCGAGCTCCTGCGCCGGATGGCGGAGCTGCTGACGTGGGCATGTCCGCGATACCTCGCCCACGGTCGCGACAGGCTGCATGTCGCCATCGGCTGCACGGGAGGGCGGCATCGCTCCGTCGTGCTCGCGTGCGAGCTGGCGTCAACGTTGCGTATCCCGAACACGCTGGTGAGCGTGCACCACCGCGACGTGGACAAGCCGGATCCGCGATGACCGACACGTCGTTCACGCAGCGCGTCGTCGCAGAGCTGGCGCCGCACGTGCCCGTGCTGCCGTGCTGCCGGCGTTCGCTCCTGCAGGGCATGCTTCTGGTGAGCGATCGCGATGACGTCATCAGCACCACGCGGCTCGTTGCGGCGCGCGTAGCGATGCAGACGCTGCACACCGATTCATTGCCTGGGCACGTCCGCCGCGTGCGTTCAGCGCGGCGCGCACGATACGTCGTCGATGCTGACGCGACGGTCGTCGGTGCCTTGTCGTCGCGTCTCTGCTGCACGCGCTCCCGGTTGCGCGGCGCGTTCCTCAGCTGCGGGCGCCTGCAGCGCCCTGACGCCGGTCCATACCTCGAGATCAGCTGTCCGTCATCGCATGCGGCGAGCGCCCTGACGACGGACGTGCGAGCGCTCGGTGTCGGCGCGCGCGTGCGCGTGCGCGGTCGGCGGTGGATCGTGACCGTGCGCAGCGCGTCCGGAGTGGCCGGCGTGCTGAGCTCGATCGGTGCGCAGTCCGGACGGCTTGACTACGAAGGTGGCCGCGTCGTGCGCGACGTGCGCTCATCGGTGAACCGGCGGCTCAATGCCGAGACGGCGAACCTCCGGCGCACGGCGCGTGCCGGTGTGGCGCAGCTGAGGGCAGTGCGGTCGCTCGAGGCGGACACCTCACGCTGGGCCGTACTTGCTCCGGCGCTACGTGAGGCTGCGCTCCTGCGCACCCGACACCCGCAGGAGGATCTGGCGGCGCTTGCTCGTCGAGCGCAGTGCAGTCGCTCCGCCATGGCGGGGCGTCTGCGCCGTCTCGTGGCGATCGCCGCGGTCACCTGAACCACGGATCGAGCGCCCGGCGTGCGGTGGTAGTGTCTGGTAGAGAGACACGATTGTTCCGAACGCGGAGGACACGATGGCCGTCAAGGTGGGGATCAATGGTTTCGGGCGAATAGGCCGGAACATTTTGCGTGCCGCGCGAGAGCGCGACAGCGAGTTGGATGTCGTTGCGGTCAACGACATCACGACCGCGAAAACGCTTGCACATCTGTTCCGTCACGACAGCGTCCTGGGACGCTATCCCGGGACCGTCGCTGCCGACAGCGACACGATCGCCATCGACGGCAAGGACCTCAAGGTCTTCGCCGAGCGCGATCCGCAGCGTCTTCCGTGGGGCGATCTCAACGTCGACGTCGTCGTCGAGTCGACCGGTATCTTCACGGACGCGGAGAAGGCGCGCGCGCACCTCGACGCGGGCGCGCGCAAGGTGGTCATCTCGGCGCCGGCGAAGAACGAGGACATCACCGTCTGCATGGGCGTCAACGACGCGGCGTACAACCCGGCCGAGCACCACATCATCTCCAACGCGTCGTGCACGACGAACTGTCTTGCACCGGTGGCGAAGGTGCTCTCCGATGCGTACGGCATCGAGACGGGGTTCATGACCACCGTGCATGCGTACACCAACGACCAGGTCTTGTTGGACGGGCCACACAAGGACCTGCGTCGCGCACGCGCCGCCGGGCTGTCGATCATCCCCACAACCACAGGCGCCGCCCAGGCCGTGTCGCTGGTGCTGCCGGAGCTGAATGGCAAGTTCCACGGCATCGCGCTGCGCGTGCCCGTGCCCGACGTGAGCCTGGTCGACCTCACGGTGACGCTGTCAAAGGGCACGACGGTCGAAGATTTGAACGCGGAGATGCGCGAGGCGGCCGACGGTTCGCTGCGCGGCATCCTCGCGGTGACAGATGAGCCGCTCGTGTCAATGGACTTCCTCAAGGACAGTCACTCGTCGATCTTCGACGCGCCGAGCACCATGATGCTGGGCGACCGCACGGCGAAGGTGCTCGCCTGGTATGACAATGAATGGGGCTACTCGTGTCGCGTTGTCGACTTGGTAGAGCACATAGCGGCGCGACTCTGACCCGGCTCACTCCGGTTTCTTGTCGATGAACAAGGCGACGCTCGACGATCTCGACGTGCGCGGCAGGCGCGTGCTCGTGCGCGAGGACTTCAACGTGCCGATGCGCGACGGCGCCATCGTCGACGACCGGCGCATTCGCGCTGCGGTGCCGACGATCGACAATCTGCGCAATCGCGGCGCGCGCGTGATCGTCGTGACGCATCTGGGTCGCCCCAAGGGCAAGGTCGATGCCGCGCTGCGCGTGGCGCCACTCGCGCGCCGCCTTGGTGAGCGGCTCGGCGCCGACGTACGCGTTGCGGACGATGTCGCAGGACCTTCGGCGCATGCGATGGTCGATGCGTTGCACGACGGCGACGTGGGGATGGTGGAGAACGTGCGCTTCGAACCGGGCGAGGAAGCGAACGATCCAGCGTTTGCTCAGCAGCTCGCCGCGCTGGCTGAGCTCTACGTCAACGACGCGTTCGGCACGGCGCATCGCGCGCATGCATCGACCGAGGGCGTCGCGCACCTCCTTCCTGCCACTGCCGGGTTGTTGATGGCACGTGAGCTCGACGTGCTCGGCGGCGTGCTCGAGCATCCGAAGGAACCTGTCGTCGCCATCGTCGGTGGGGCGAAGATTTCGACCAAGGTCGCCGTGCTCTCAAACCTGCTCGACCGCGTCGACACGCTCTGGGTCGGCGGTGCGATGGCGTGCACGTTCTATCGTGCGCGGGGGCTGAGCACCGGCCGGTCGCTGGTGGAGGAGGAGCACATCGACACGGCGCGGTCTCTGCTGCGCCGAGCGGACAGCGCACGTGGCGCGCTGCAACTGCCCACGGACGTCGTCGTGGCCGCAACCGCAGAAGCGGGTGCAGCAACCACGGTGGTCACGCCCGATGCCATCCCCGATGACCAAATGGTCGTCGACGTCGGTCCGGACACCTGCGAACGGGTCGGCGCGGACAGCGTCGAGGCAGGCACCGTCATCTGGAACGGTCCGCTCGGGATTTATGAGATCGACGACTTCGCGAAGGGGACGCGTGCCATCGCGCATGTCGTCGCCACGTCGTCCGCGTTCACGGTGATCGGTGGCGGCGACCTCGCCGCAGCCGTGCAGGATGCAGGCGTCACTGATGGCATCGACCACATCAGCACCGGTGGTGGCGCGACCATCGAATACCTCGAGGGGAAGACGCTGCCCGG
>JBHEMA010000041.1:0-3830 GCA_046262795.1 Candidatus Dormibacteria bacterium
CGGCAACCAGCAGCAACAGCGACGTGATCTCGAACGGCAGCAGGTACGTCGTGAACAGCTGTCCCGCAACCGTTTGCACGTTACCGGCAGCGTTCACCTGGTCGCCGGGGAAGCTGAAGGTGTGGAAGGGATCCGATGCTGCACCCACCTGGTGTCCGTGGAATGTGTCGCCGTTGAACGTGACGCCGTTGCGTGCGGTGACGAACACGAGGATCGTCACCGCGGCGACCGCGGCGATGCCGACGATGGTGCGGTAATCGAGCGCCGGCCGGTCCTCTGCCTCCGGGTTGAGCAGCGCGATGATGAAGACGAAGAGCACCATCACAGCGCCCGCGTAGATGATCACCTGCACCGCGAACAGGAACTGCGCGTTGAGCAGCAGGAAGACGACAGAGATCATCACCACCGTGATCACCAGGCTCAGCGCCGAGTAGATCGTGGTGCGTGAGAGGACGACGCCGAGACCGCTGATCGCGGCAAGCGCCATGACGATGACGAGCAGCACGTTCATGGGCGTTCCGGTTCGGCGGGCTCGGTAACCGGAGGTACATCGGCGGGAATGCCGTAGTCACCGGGGCGCGGTGCCTCGCGCGGCGGACCGACGGCGTCGGCGGCCTCCCACGCCGCGCGTGGACTCACACCGGGGTCCAGATATGTTCGTTCAGTGGAGTCGGCACCGGTGCCCACGTGGCTCGGCGGCCGACGTGCGCGCGAGAACTTCGGCCAGGACTCGAGCAGCTCCGCCTTGGTCACCACCGTGCGTTCGCGCCGATAATCGGCGAGCTCGTACTGCGGACCGAGCGTGATCGCCTCGGTGGGACACGCCTCGGCGCAGTACCCGCAATAGATGCAGCGCATGAGGTTGATCTCGTAGCGCTCGGCGTAGCGCTCACCCGGTGACACGGGGTTCTTGGGATCGTTCTCAGCAGCGAGCACGTAGATGCAGCCGACGGGGCATGCAGCCGCGCACAGCTCGCAGCCGATGCAGCGCTCGAGTCCGTTGTCGTAGCGATGCAGGATGTGGCGCCCGCGATGTCGCGGCCATTCCGGCTTCTGTTCCTCCGGATACTGCACCGTGATGGGCTTGCGAACCATCTGCATGATGGTGAAGCGCAGTCCCTGCACCAGCTCCTTGATCATGGCGCGTTCCTCATGCGCGCAACGCCACCACGGTGCCCGTGATGAGGATGTTCAGCAGACCGAGCGGCAGCAGCACCTTCCACCCGAAGTTCATGAGCCGGTCGTAGCGCAGGCGCGGGAACGTCCAGCGCACCCACATCATGATGAACAGCAGCACGATCACCTTGCCCAGGAACCAGATCGGCCCGGGTATCCAGTCGAACGGATGGAACGGCAGCAGTGGCAGCCATCCGCCGAGGAAGAGCGCGGTGGCAATCGAGCAGACGATCACCATGTTCACGTACTCACCGAGAAAGTAGAGACCGAAGCGCATCGACCCGTACTCCGTGTGATAGCCGGCGACGAGCTCCGTCTCGGCCTCCGGCAGATCGAACGGCGCGCGGTTGGTCTCCGCGAACGCGCCCGTGAAGTACAGGATGAACGCGAGCGGTTGCAGCACGATGAACCAGAGTCCCGCCTGCCCGGTGACAAGCTGTTCGAGGTCGAGTGACCCGGCAAGGATGACCGGGCCGATGAGCGCAAAGGCGACTGCCATCTCATAGGAGATGAGCTGCGCCGACGAGCGCAGCCCGCCGAGCAGCGAGTACTTGCTGTTGGCCGACCATCCGCCGAGGAACAGCGAGTACACACCCAGCGATGTCACGCCGAGGATGAACAGCAAGCCCACGTTGAAGTGCGCGATGTCCCAGTGAAACTGGTAGTTGAACCAGTTGTTGAGTCCCAGCGGGATGAGCGCGAACGCCAGAATTGCGGAACCGCCCGCAAGACTTGGCCCGATGAGGAACAGGATGCGATCGCGGTTCGCTGGTGCGGTGTTCTCTTTGAACAGCATCTTCACCGCGTCCGCTGCAGGCTGCAGCAGCCCGAACGGTCCCACGCGATTCGGACCGATGCGCATTTGAATGCGCGCGGCGACCTTGCGCTCAGCGAGCGTCAGGTATGCCGCGATCGTGATGAGACCGCCGAGGACGACGACCATCTTGATCAGCAGGATCCACCAGTAGTCCTGCCCGATCACGCCATCGCCTCCACAGCCCAGACGGCGCGTCCACCGACGCCTGCGTCGGCGTACGCCGGCAGCGCATCACGCAGCGCGCGGTTGACGGACATCGCGTCAGCCGAGCCCCACCCGGTTGCGCCCAGCTCTGCAGCGAGCGCTGTGAGCACGCGCGTCTCCGGCGGCGTCTGTGTCGCGGGAGGCAATGCGGGCCGGATGCGCTGCACGCGCCCTTCGAGGTTCGTCACCGTGCCGCCCTTCTCGACGTATGCATGCCCGGGGATGAGCACCGTGGCGTGCGCCGCGAGTTTGCTCGGCCGCGTCTCGATGGTGACGACGCAGTGGGCTTTGCGCATCGCATCGTCGAGCAACTCCCCAGCTGCTTCCAGCGCCGCGTTCGGGCCCAGCACGATGAGCGCCTGAATCTCACCGGCAGCTGCGGCTTCGAGGATCTCGCGTCCTGTCTTGCCACGTGGTGAGGCGGCGCGATAGCCGAGTGTCGTCCCAGGCAGGATGCCGAGGTCCTTGGCACCACGACCGTTGACGCCGCGCGTCACCGTCAGCCGCTTCACGGTCGCGAGCGTGCCGAGCCCCTTTGCCACGCGAGCGGCGCGGTCGCGATTGGTCTCGTCGGCGATAACGCCGATCAGCTTCGCGTCGGAATGCTCCTGCACGATGCTTGCCGGATCGGCATCTGCTGCCACGCGACGCACCGTGCGGCCGCGCTTGTGCTCCGCTTTGAACAGCCGCAGCGACAACACCGGCGCCTGCTCCTCCGGCTCCGGTCCGAGGACGATGAGCAGGTCACAGTCCTCGATCTCGGCAATGCCGAGCTCGTGTTCGTCGGGCGACAGATCGTCGAACGATTCGAGCTGATGGTCCACATGCGGCGTACCGATCACCTCGCGCGCCAGCTTTTGGAGGAGGAAGAGCTCCTCGTTCGTGTTGTCAGCAGAGCCGAGCACGCCCACGGCCTGCGGCCCCTGCTTGTCGATGACGGCGCGCAGCTCCTTGGCCGCCTCGCTGATCGCCTCCCCCACCGACACGTCACGCGACTGGGCGCGGCGCGGATGCAGGCGCGGCCGCCGCACACGCTGCGAGTCGTTCCACCGCGGGAAGCTGTAGCGCCCGCGGTCGCACAGCCACATGTCCTCGACATTGGGGTTGTCGCGTGAGGTGAACCGCTTCACCTCGAAATCGCGGCTGTCGACGTTGAGGTTGCACCCGTAGGAGCACTCAGGGCAGACACCGGCGGCGCGCTGCAGCTCCCACGGGCGCGCCGCGAAGCGGAACTCGCGGTGCGTCAGCGCGCCGACGGGGCAGACCTCCGGCAGGTTGCCCTGGAACGGCGACTGCAGTGGTTGCTCGTTGAACGTCGTCACCAGCGTCTGGACGCCGCGCTGCTCCAGCACGATCTCCTTCTCGCCGGTGATCTCGTCGTAGTAACGGACGCAGCGCCAGCAGAGGATGCAGCGCTCCTGGTCGAGCTCGATGTGCTGCGACAGCGGCACCGCCTTGTTGAAGTGCACCTTCTCTGTGATGGGAAAGCGCGACACACCCGGTCCGTATCGGAAGGTGAAGTCCTGCAGATCGCACTCGCCGCCGCGGTCGCAGATCGGGCAGTCGAGGGGGTGGTTGAGCAGCAGGAACTCGAGCATTTCTTCGCGCAGCTTGGTGACGTCGCCGTTGTTGG
>JBHEMA010000042.1:0-13804 GCA_046262795.1 Candidatus Dormibacteria bacterium
CCCTCGGATGCGGGCTCGCCCAGGGCTACCACCTCTGTCATCCCATCGCCGTCGAAGACGTCGACACGCTGCTCCTGCGTGGCGGCATTGACCGCACCCGTCTGCAGCTGGAGCAGGCCTCCGACCAGGTCATCGCGCTGCACGCCGGCTGAGCCGCGACCCCCCGCGGCTAGGCTCGCTGCATGCGTGATCTCGAGCCGCTGCGGCTGACCGCGCTGGACGCCGCCGAGGCGGCCGCGTCGGTGGTGCGCGCCAGGCGCCGCGACGGATCGCCGCTCCATGCCGTCGAGAAAGCCGCAGGCGACTACGTGACTGCCGTGGACCACGAGGCCGAGCAGGCGACATTGGCGGTCCTTCGCGAGCGGGCGCCCGGCATTGGCGTCCTCGCGGAGGAGAGCGGCGGAGAACGCGGGGACCGGTATTGGGTCGTCGACCCGGTCGACGGCACGACGAACCTGGTCCGCGGCTTTCCCGTCGTCGGCGTCAGCGTCGCCCTCATCGAGGAGGGCCGGCCCGTCGTCGGCGCGGTCGTCGCCCCGCACCTGGGCGAGTCGTGGTCGGCAACCGAGGGCGGCGGTGCTCACGACGCATCGGGGCGGCGGCTTGCCCTGCGCCACAGGACGCCGGCGTCGAGCGTTGTGGCCACGGGGTTCCCGTTTCGCGCCAAGAGCGAGCCGACGCTGACGCGCTAGCTGAGCGCCTTCTTGACCGCGCTCGTGACATTCGAGGATCTGCGTCGCGCCGGGGCGGCGAGCCTCGATCTCGCCTACACGGCCTCCGGGACGTTCGACGGCTTTTTCGAGCTCGGCCTGTCCGTTTGGGACATCGCCGCCGGAGCGCTCCTCGTCCGCGAGGCAGGCGGTGTCGTCACCGACTGGAGTGGAGACGAGAGTGCGGTCTTGAGCAGCGGCGACATCCTCGCCGGGACGCCGGACTGGCACGAGGTCATGGTCACGCTGGTCAACGGCTCACGCGGGGCGAGCTCAGGTCCTGGCACTGCGTAACTGCGGCGTCTGCCGCCCGCCTTATAAGGTGTGACCGTGGGCGTACATACAGACGGGCGTGCACAGGTGCGCCCCGCGCCGGCGCTGCTCGACGGCCGGCACGTCCTCGTGACCGGCGTGCTCACCCCAAAGAGCATCGCGTACGCCATTGCCGACGCATGCCAGCGCGCCGGAGCACGCACGGTGCTGACGTCGTTCGGACGCGCGATGTCGTTGACACGGCGCAGCGCGCAGCGTCTTGACCCCGCGCCGGAGGTGCTGGAGATGGATGTCACCGATGCTGCGCAGGTCCGCGCCGTCGCCGACCAGGTGCGGGCATCGTGGGGCGGGGTCGATGCCGTCGTGCACGCCGTTGGCTTCGCTCCGGCCGACTGTCTCGGTGGCGGCTTCCTCGACGCACCATGGGAGTCTGTGGCCATGGCG
Source organism: Candidatus Dormibacteria bacterium (assembly GCA_046262795.1). Lineage (GTDB taxonomy): Bacteria > Chloroflexota > Dormibacteria > Aeolococcales > Aeolococcaceae > JAFALX01. The sequence continues at coordinate 1,428 of JBHEMA010000042.1, forward strand.
CTGCAGGTGAGCAGCTATTCATTACGCACCCTCGCTGCCGAGTTCGTGCCACTCATGCCTGCAACTGGTGGCAGCGTTGTGACGCTGACCTTCGACGCATCCGTTGCGTGGCCCGCATATGACTGGATGGGGCCGGCGAAGGCGGCGCTGGAGTCCATCGTGCGCTATCTGGCGCGCGACCTCGGCCCACGCCATGTGCGGGTCAACGCATTGTCAGCCGGGCCCCTCGAGACGATGGCGGCAAAGTCCATCCCCGGGTTCCAGGGGCTCAAGGACTCGTGGCAGCTGCAGGCGCCACTGGGGTGGGACAGTCAGGATCCCGCTCCGGTGGCGGATGCATGCTTGTTCCTCATGAGCGACCTGGCGCGGGGCATCACCGGCGAGGTGCTCCACGTCGACGGCGGCTTCCATTCACAGGGCGCGCCGGCGACACGTGTAGCCGAGGCGACGACGACGTGAACACCAACGGCGCCGTTCGCATCGCGATCACGGGGATGGGCGCGGTCACGCCACTCGGCCTTGACGTGGCGAGCACGTGGCATGCATGCCGCGACGGTCAGAGCGGCGTCGGCCCGATCACCCAATTCGACGCCTCTGCTCTGCCGACTCGCATCGCCGCCGAGATCAAGGGCTTCGACGCCGCAGAGGCTGTCGGCAAGAAGGAGGCGCGCCGCACCAGCCGGTGCATCCAGATCGCGCTCATCGCTGCCCGCGAGGCGTTGGCCGATTCACAGCTCGACGTTGCCCCGATTGCCGAGGAGGTGGGTGTCCTCATCGCTTCGGGAGTTGGCGGGCTTGAGGTCCTCGAGCGCGCCAGCATCACGCTCCATGAGCACGGCGTGCGGCGTGTGTCGCCCTTCACCGTGCCGGCGATGATCGTCGACATGCCCGCAGGAATGATCGCGATCGACTGCGGCGCCAAGGGGCCGAACATCGCGGTGGTGAGCGCCTGCGCGTCGGGCGGGCACGCGTTGGGTGAGGCGGCTGAGTGGATCCGGCGTGGCGACGCCACCGCGGTGATCGCCGGTGGCACCGAATCCGGGATCACCAACATCGGCGTTGCCTCCTTCAGCGCCATGCAGGCCCTGTCGACACGCAACCATGAACCGGAGCGTGCGTCTCGTCCCTTCGACAAGGACCGTGACGGTTTCGTGATCGGCGAGGGCGCCGGTGTCATCGTTCTCGAGGAGTATGAACACGCTCGAGCACGCGGCGCGCACGTCTACGCTGAGCTGACCGGCTACGGGGCGACCGCGGACGCCGGCCACATCACGCAACCCAATGAGAACGGGGACGGCGCGCGACGCAGCATCGTGCGCGCGCTGCAGCGAGCGGGCAAGCAACCGGAGGAGGTCAACTACATCAACGCGCACGGCACCGGCACGCCGCTCAACGACTCCGCGGAGACGAAGGCGGTGAAGGCGGCACTCGGCGATGCGGCCTCGACGATTCCGATGTCCTCGACAAAGTCGATGCACGGCCACCTGCTTGGTGCCGGGGGTGCCGTCGAAGCGATCATCACAGTTTGTGCCATGCGCGACCAATTCGTACCGCCGACGATCAACCTGGATGAACCCGACCCGGAATGCGACCTCGATTACGTGCCGCACCGCGGACGCAATCACACGATTGACTTTGCGCTGAGCACATCGTTCGGATTCGGCGGCCACAACGCCTGCCTTGGGTTCAGCCGACCCAACGGTGCCTGAACCGGCCGCGAGAGTCTCGATCGGTTCGGGCGACCTCGCGCTGGCGCGAGCCGACATCACGACACTGGCTGTCGATGCCGTGATCAATGCCGCCAACGCGTCGCTCGCAGGAGGAGGAGGCGTCGACGGCGCGATTCACCGCGCCGGAGGCCCGGACATCATGCGCGAGCTGCGCGAGCGGTACGACCGCTGTCCCACCGGCGAAGCTGTCGTCACGGGCGCGGGTCGCATGGCGGCGCGGTACGTCATCCACGCGGTCGGTCCACGCTGGCGCGACGGCGAGCACGGCGAACCCGGATTGCTCGCGGCGGCGTACCGCAACGCGCTTCGCCTGGCGCACGAGCACGGCCTGGCAACCGTCGCCGCGCCGTCGATCAGCACCGGGATTTACGGCTTCCCCATCGAGCGCGCCGCGCCGATCGCGCTCGCCGAAGCCCGCGATGCACTGCAACGCGATGGCACGTCGCTACGGAGCGTCACGTTCGCGCTCTTCAGTGACGCCGACCTTGCCGTGTTCAAGCGCGCTCTGGACACGCTCTAGACAGAGAAAGCTCGGGTCCTGCCGCCGCAGGGACCCCTCGCCGGACCTCGCCGCTGCTGGCGGCGCAGCCGCCGTCGACGCGGCTCGGCCGGCGCTGCCCCCCGCGACGTCGCCCCAGCTTTCCCTGACACGCATGTCACCGGCGCTTGATCTCCTCGTGGCCATCCGAACGTAGGCTCGATGCGATGACTACTCGCGCGCGCCTTGCGGCTGCGGTGGCGCTCATCGCGTCGGCGGTCGCGCTGGCGCACTACACGCAGGTGTGGGCGTCGATCCCTGCCCAGCAGGCGACGACGAGCGACTACGCCGGGACGTACGTGGCTTCGACTCTGTGGCGGACCGGGCACGCGAACGCGATGTACGACGTGCCGGCCGAGGAGCGCGTCATGGCAGCGACGGGCGCGCCGCCCGATCACCTGTACATCCCGTTTGAGAACCCGCCGCTGGCTGCGGTGGTCGCGGCACCGCTCTCGCTGCTGGACGCCGCCTCGGCCTACCGCGTGTGGTCCGTGGTGCAGCTCGGTCTCGTCGTCGCCGCGGTCGTCATCGCCGTGATGGCGTCGCCGCGGCCCTCGCGGGTCCCGCGGCTGCCGGTCATCGCGATATCCGGTCTGGCGGTCGCCGGGTTCGGCACGGGCGTCCTCTTCGTCGAGGGCCAGTGGGACGGCGTGTCGGCCCTGGGTATCGCGATGGCATATGCGGGCTGGCGGAAGGGCTGGATCTCGGGCCCGGGGTTTGCCATCGGCGTGACCGCCGCCCTGGCCAAGCCGCACCTCGTGGTCGGCGTCCTGGCGTTCATGGCGGGGCGCCGCGATTGGCGAGGGCTCGCCGCTGCCGCCACAGGCGGCGTCACGGTCGCGGTTGCCGGCATCGCTCTCGCGGGCCCCGTGGCGCTGCAGGCATTCATCGCCACGCTGCTGCAACCGTCGAGCTCGCCGACCGCTTGGATGCAGGGCGCCACCGGCTTGTTCGGTTCGCTGCTCGGAGGGGGCGCGGTCCCATACGCGCTGGCGCTCGGCACGGCGCTCGTCGCACTGGCCGCCGCCGGCTGGCTTGGAGCGCGTTCACGGTGCGATCGCGGAGTGATCGAGCCCGCCATGCTCGGCGCGGTCACGCTCTCGCTGTTCGCCTCGCCGCACCTGCTCGGGCACGACCTCACGCTGCTCGCACCGGTCGTCGCCGCCACCCTCGTCTGGACGCTCCGGAGCGAATGGGAAGCCGGCGCCTGGCCGGGCAAGCGCACGACCGCGATCGCCGTGGCCTGGACCGCCGTCAACGTCGCCACCTTCTTCGACCTCGGCCACAACACCGTCGGCCTGCCGGGCCGGCTCACCCCGTGGGTGCTGGCGGCCTGCGGCGCGGTGCTGGTCGCCTGCCTGCGCGTCCGATCAGGCGTCCGCCGTCCCGTGGCGGTTACATCTCCTCGCACGCGGATCGCCTGATTTACCTGTTACCATCGGTAACACCGGCGGTAACGTATGGCAGAGAAGAGCGAACCGACGCGTACCGAGGTGCTCGTCATCGGGACCGGCTTCTCCGGCCTCGGGATGGCGATTCGCCTGCTGCAGTCAGGCCGCAGCGACTTCCTCGTGCTGGAACGGGCCGGTGATGTCGGCGGTACCTGGCGCGACAACACCTATCCCGGGTGCATGTGCGACGTGCCCTCACTGCTGTACAGCTTTTCCTTCGCGCCGAACCCGGACTGGACGTGCACGTACCCGCGCCAGGCTGAGATCTGGAGCTACCTGCGCGACTGCGCCCGCCGTTTCGGTGTCACACCGCACATCCGGTTGAACACGGCGATGACCGCAGCACGGTGGGACGCGAACGCCTCGCGCTGGCGGGTGAACACGACGCGCGGCGCGTACGAGTCACGGTTCCTCGTGATCGGCACCGGAGGGCTCAGCGAACCGCGCATGCCCGACGTTGCGGGGCTCGACACGTTCGACGGCGCGCTCTTCCACTCGGCTCGCTGGCGCCACGACCACGATCTCACCGGTGAGCGCGTCGTCGCGGTCGGTACCGGGGCTTCCGCGATTCAGTTCATTCCGGAGATACAGCCGCGCGTCGCGCAGCTCACCGTCCTGCAGAGGACGCCTGCGTGGGTGCTGCCGCACCCGAACCGCACGCTGCCGGTCTGGGAGCGCAGGTTGATGCGCGCGCTTCCCGTCACCGAACGGGCGCGCAGGTTCGGCGTGTACCTCAGCCGCGAGATGCTCGTACCAGGCCTTATTCACGACCCCAAGCTCGTCTCGCTGCTCGAGCGCGTTGCACTGCGGCATCTGCGCGACCAGGTGAAGGATCCGCACCTGCGCGAGCAGCTGACACCGCGCTTCCGTCTTGGATGCAAGCGCATCCTCATCTCGAACGACTATTACCCCGCGCTGGCCAAACCCAACGTCGAACTCGTGACCGACCGCCTTGCCGAGGTTCGCCAGCACTCCATCGTCACTGCCGATGGAAGAGAACGCGCGGCGGACGCCATCGTCGTCGGCACCGGATTTCGCGTCACCGACATGCCGGTGGCGACGATCGTCTGCGGCGACGACGGCCGTTCACTGGCGCAGGTGTGGGATGGAAGCCCGCAGGCATATCTCGGGACGACCGTCGCCGGCTTTCCGAATCTCTTCTTCCTGTCAGGTCCGAACACGGGTCTGGGTCACACCTCGCTCGTGTTCATGATCGAGTCGCAGATCGCGTACGTCCTCGATGCGCTGCGGCTCGCGTCGGCGCAACGTCTCGATGTCATCGAGGTGCGCGCCCGCGCGCAGGCACGGTTCAACCAGGAGATCCAGCGCCGCATGCGCTCGACCGTGTGGACGACGGGCGGTTGCGCCAGCTGGTACATCGACGCCAAAGGGCGCAACACCACGCTGTGGCCCGACTTCACATGGCCGTTCCACCGCCGCACGCGGCGGTTCGATCCGGCGGCGTACACCCTGCGGCGTACCGTGGCGCCCGCAGTGGCCGCTTGACATGGCCACTGTGCGCATCGAGGGCGCCGGAGCGCTCGTCACCGGGGCGGGCGGGGGCATCGGCCGCGCCACAGCGGTGCGACTGGCGCTCGAGAAGGTCAGGAGACTCGTGCTCGTCGACGTGGATGGCGATGCGCTGCAGCGCACGGCGTCGATTGTGGGCGCGGGCGTCGACGTCTCGTGTCACACCGTCGACGTGTCCGACGCTGCCGCGATGGAGCGGGTGGCCGACGAGGTGTGCCGCGAGCACGGTGTTCCAGACATCATCGTCAACAACGCGGGCATCGGTGTTGCGGGCGCCTTCCTGGACACACCGTTGCCCGTCCTGGAGCGCCTCGTCGACGTCAATCTCTGGGGCGTCGTGCACGGTTGCCGGCTCTTCGGCGCGCGGCTGGTGGAGCGAGGCCGTGGTGGTCACATCGTCAACGTCGCTTCCGCGGCGGCGTTCGCACCGTCGACGATCCTGCCCGCGTACTCCATGACCAAGGCTGCGGTGCTCATGCTGAGCGAATGCCTGCGAGCGGAGCTGGCACCGCATCGCATTGGGGTCAGCGCCATCTGCCCGGGCATCATCAACACCGGCATCGTGCGCAGCACCACGTATGTCGGCAGTGCCGGTGCCGAAGCGGGCGCATGGCGTGACTCGGCCATCCGTCTCTACGGACGGCGCAACTACACCGCCGACCGGGTGGCGTCCCGGATCGTGACGTCGATCCGCCGCAACATCGCGGTGATGCCGGTTGCGGTCGAGGCGCACGCGCTCCGCGGCATCGCTCGGCTGTCGCCACGCCTCACCCGGAGGCTGGCTCGGTCACGCCCGCTCTGACGGCCACGGTCCCGAGACGAGCAGCGCAGGTTACCGACAGGTTCGAAGGGGTATGAAGGAAGCATGAACGGCAGTGTGCCGATCGCGAGGATCGCCGGTATCCGGATCCGCGCTCACTGGAGCGTGCTGCTCATCGCCTTCGTGCTCACGTGGGGTCTCGCGCAAGGAATCATTCCCGCGACGCTTCCAGGCACCGCGCTCGGACTTCGCTGGGTGGCGTCGGCGGCTGCGGCGATCTTGCTGATCGCATCACTGACTGCGCACGAGCTGGCGCATTCCATCGTCGCCAGGCATCGCGGCATCCCCATCGCGGACATCACGTTGTGGGTGTTTGGCGGCGTGTCGCACATTCGTGGCGCTTGGGAATCGCCGCGGACCGAGATGATCGTCGCCATCAGCGGTCCGGCGACCACGCTCGTCATCGGTGCGCTGTGCTTCGGCCTCGCGGTTGCGTTCGATGCGATGTCGGCGCCCGCGCTGCTGGTGTTGCTCGCGCAGTGGCTCGCGGTGGTGAACGGCACGCTGCTCGTGTTCAACCTCGTTCCCGCGTTCCCGCTTGACGGAGGTCGGCTGCTGCGCGGTGCGCTGTGGACGTGGCGCCGCGACCGTGCATGGGCGACGCGCAACGCGGCTCGCGCGGGAAGGGCGTTCGGGTTCCTTTTGATCGCGCTCGGCTTTGCCGACTTTCTCCTCACGGGTGATTTCGGTGGGCTGTGGCTCCTGTTCATCGGATGGTTCCTCGAGAACGCGGCGCGTGCCGAGCTGCGCGGCGACACCGCGCGCCGGTTGCTCGCAGGCGTGCGCGTCGGTGAGGTCATGACGCAGCACCCCATGTCCGTGCCGTCGTGGCTGACGGTGCAGCTGCTCATCGAGCAGTACGCGATGCGCAATCAGTACGCGACGTTTCCCACGCACGGACTCGACGGCAAGGTCGATGGTCTCGTGACCGTGAACGGGATGAAGCGCGTGCCACCGACGCAACGGTCGTTCCGCCGCGCCGCCGACATCATGATTCCGCGGGCCTACGTGCCCGTCGCTCGCCCGGACGAGCTCGTCACCGATCTCCTCGCGCGCGTCGATGCGCGCAGCGATGGACATGCGCTGGTGTTCGACGGCGACCAGCTCGTGGGCATGGTCTCGCCGAGTGATATCGGTCGTCGCCTGCAGTTCGGACCGCAGCCGCCGCCGGTGCCGCGCCCCGCACCCTGGGCCCCACCAACCGCGTAGCTCGCCCGCTCAGAGCAGCGTTTCGGCCTGCTCTCGCCTGGGCCGCTGCCGCGTCTGCGGTCCGCTCGAGGCACCATCCTCCGCGGGATGCTCCACGAGCGCGATGACGCGAGCCGCCATGAACCGGCCGGTACGGACGGGCTGACCTGAGCGCGTGACCTCGCTCACCTCGACGACGCCGCGCACCGTGCTGATCTCGACGCGGCGGCCCGCGCGCGTCGCAGCGATTTCGTACGTCTGCGCAGCCCCGCCTGTCTCGATCACGATCTCCACGCGGTCACCGATCATCGCGGCGCGATCGTAGCGCGTTGTCGGCGCAGGCTCGACGCAGCGACGGGGTGGTGTTGCGTAGAGTTGCGGCGGAGTGCGGTGGTAGCCACGAGGGAGACGTTGCAGATCTCCGGCCGACTCGGCCGGACGCTTCACCTCCGACGCGCAGATCCTGACGCGCCGGTCATGGTGAGGACTCGCGAGCCGCTCGTGTACATGCTCTGCGAGGCGGCGGAGCTCGAGCACTCGCTCATGTGCGAGTACCTGTTCGCCGCGCTGAGCCTCAAACGTTCGACGGATGAGGACATCAGCGACGCGCAGCTCGAGGCGATCACACGATGGCGGCGCGCGCTGCTCGACGTGGCGAGGCAGGAGATGCTGCATCTCGCCATCACCGCAAACCTGCTCGCATCGCTTGGGGCGAGCCCGCACCTGTCGAAGCCCAACCTGCCACGACCCTCGAAGCACTACCCAACGGGTGTCACCATCGCGTTGCTCCCGTTCAGCGAACGCGCATTGCGCCATTTCCTCTACATGGAGCGTCCTGAGGGCGTTGCCATGGACGACGCGGATGGCATAGCCGCACTCGAGCACGCCGTCCCCCACGCGCTCGACGATGACGACATCGCGCCGCACCTCCAGGAGTTCTCGACCGTCGGGCATCTGTACCGCTCGATCGCCGGCGCGCTGACGCACCTGACGGAGCTCTGGGGCGAGGACCGCGTTTTTCTCGGCGGCCACGAGCAGGAAGCGTCCGGAGCGCTCTTCGGGTGGCCGGAGCTGGTGCCGATCACCGGTCTCGACGCCGCGCTGCGCAGCATCGAGACGATCGTCGAGCAGGGTGAGGGCGTGGCCGGTGAGTGGCGCGAAGCGCACTTCGGCCGTTTCCTTTCAGTGCTCTCCGAGTTCGTCGATGTACGCGCCGCCGATGCCGGCTTCGAACCGGCGCGGCCGGTGATGGCGGCATTGGTACGCGCTCCCACGACCGGCGAGGAGGTTCCGCTGATCACCGATCACACGACCGCGCGCGTCGCCGATGTGTGCAACGTCGTATACGAGGTGCTGCTGCAGCTGCTGTACCGGTTGTTCTCACGGGTGGATGAGACCGAGGAGCAGGTGGCGACGCTTGCCGATGTCGCGGTGACCATGATGTTCGACGCCATCGAGCCGCTCGGCGAGCTGCTGACGCGCCTGCCCGTCGGGCGCGAGCATCCGCATCGCACTGCAGGTCCGACATTCGAGCTGTTCTACGAGCCCGACTACCTCCTGCCGCACCGTCGTGCCGCGTGGATCGTCACCGCGGAACATCTCGCGCTCGCCGCATCCGTGTTGGATCGAGAGAAGGAGCAGCTCCCCGAGGTCGCTCCCGTCGCGGAAGCGCTGCACGAGCACGCGCGCACCTTGGAATCGTCAGCGGGCTGAGCGCGAGCTCACGCACCGCTGAGCTCGGTGATTCCGCAGTCGAAGCAAGAAGCGCTGAAGCCGATCGTTTAGGCAATCGTGGGAAGAGGGATGGGTGCGGCCGCCGGGTTGGCGGCATTGGCGACGCTTCTCGCGGTTCGACCGCTCCACGGAGACGCGTCGACTGGGCAGGCCCGCTCCGCCACGGTCGCTGAACCGGTCTGCTCCGTGGTCACGTCGCTCCAGAGCAAGAGCGCAGAAGCGCCGCCGCTTGGCTGCGCCGCACCGGGTGCATGGACCTCGAAGCCACGCGCGGCCGCATCCGGCTCGTCATCGTCCACCCCGCAAGCGTGCGCCGTCGTGCCCGGAACCAACGACCACTGTCCCGTCTGGACGGCGTCCTACGACAACCCCACGGCGGATTCGGCGGCCAATCAGCTGGCGGGCGACGACGAGCCTCACGGATTTCGCATCGCGGGTGACCGCTTCTACATCGCGGGCAACAGCCGGGACAGCACGAACACGCGCTACGAGATGTTCATCGCGGCGTACGACCGCTCCACCGGTGCACAGCGCTGGGCGCAACGGTGGCACGACCCCGACGGCGACTCCGACACCGCGTGGAACGTGGCTACGAGCCCGTCTGGCGATCGTGCGTTCATCACGGGGCAGCGATGTGTCAGCGGTTACTGCTTTGTCGAAACGGTTGCCTACGACAGCGCCGGCAATCAGCTCTGGTCGACGTCCTATCACGACGCCGGCGGTGGCAACGACCTCACCGGCTCGATCGCGGTCAGCGCCGACGGCTCGCGCGTGTTTGTCGCCGGCGGTCAGCAACCCGATTGGAACCGCGGTTCGTCCGTCGCGCAGTACGTGACGATCGCCTACGACGCGGCCACGGGCGTTCAGCAGTGGCTGCAGACATATCAGGGCCCGCTTCGCGCGGACGGCAACAACCTCAGCCAGGTACGGCGCCTCGCTGTGGCGCCCGATGGACAGGCTGTCTATGCCGGTGGTCTCGCGTCGGCTAGCGATTCGCAGATCGACACCTTCACCGTCATCGCGTACGACCCCGTGACGGGCTCGCAGCTGTGGCGCAGTGATTACGCGCACCAGAACGTCGACGCGCTCGACGACATGGTGCTCACCCCGGACGGTTCCCGCCTGTACCTTGCCGGTCTCGACCGCACGTGCAACGGACCCTGCAGCGTCGCCACGGACAGCTATGCAACGGTCGCGCTCGACGCGGGCAGCGGCGCACAGCTGTGGAGCAACGTTGCCAGCGATATCGGCGACGTCAACCGCATGGCGCTGTCGCCCGATGGCACAACGGTTTATGTCACCGGTGTCGGCTATGCGCAGACGGACAACAACTACCAAGCAGCGACGGTGGCCGTGAACACAGTGGACGGCTCGCAGCGCTGGCTGGTAGACACGCTCGCCGCCGGCGGCGACGGGTGGGCGAACGATGTCACCGCGACGACAACGGCCGCCGTCATCGCCGTGGTGAGCGAGTTCGGCGGTGCTGCGTACCAAACCGTGGCCCTCGATGAACTCACCGGTCAGAAGGCTTGGTCGGCGCTGTACAGCCCCGATCCCGGCAACGACGTCGACAACCCGTGGTTCGTGCGGGCAACGGCGGACGGATGGGTGCTCGTCGCCGGCCTGCTTGGCCAGGAGGTTGATCCTGCCAACGGCGCAAGCAATGACATCGATGCGTTCGCGTTTGCATACCAGGTGAGCGCGCCGGCCGTCGACACACCTGAAGCGCTCCCTGGTGCCGGTGCGTTGCTGGGTGCTGGGTTCATCGCCGCGGTGATGGCTTTCTCCCGGAGGAGACCGCGACACGGCGGTTGATCGGCACGCTCGCTTAGCATTCGTGCGTGCCGTATGACGAGGGTCTCGCGGAGCGCATCCGTGACGCGCTCGCGGCCGAGAAGAGCGTCTCCGAACAGCGCATGTTCGGCGGGCTCGCCTTCCTCGTTCGCGGGAACATGGCCGTCGCCGCGAGCGGTCAGGGCGGCCTGCTCGTCCACGTCGACGCCGCCGACGGCGACCAGCTGGTCTCCAAACCAGGCGTCGAACCGATGGTGATGCGCGGTCGGCCGATGAGCGGCTGGCTGCGTGTCGATACGTCCGCCGTGCGCACCAAGGCTCAGCTCGAGACGTGGGTCAGACGCGGAGTCGACTACGCGCGCTCACTGCCGCCAAAGCGCTGACGACGTTCGTCAGTTACTGAACCCAACGGGTAGCAGCGCGTACCCCTTGGTCGTGCTGACGTACACAGGCCACGCGTCGTAGCCATAGAACGCGTTGACGCTCTGCTGCATCTGCGTCGCGTATGCGGTCACGGCACGCACGTAGAGATCGGTCGGGTTGTACGCATAGACGGCGCGCTGCATGTCGCCCGGGGCGCCGTGCGCCTTGAGATACCGAGCCGCAGCCGGAATCGCGTCGGCGGGGTTGTCGATGTCTCCGCCCTCACCGTACTCGGACCACGTCGCCGGAAGGAACTGCATCGGTCCCTGCGCTCCCGCCGAGCTGAGACCGTGGATGCGTCCCATGTTGGTCTCGACCAGGTTGATCGCCGCCAGGTACTGCCACGGGACGCCATATGTCTGCTGCGCCAGCCGGTAGTAGCTGAGCAACTGCGTCGCCGCCAGCGGCTCGTCCACACGCCAGTGCGGCAGCGTGTCGACCGGTTTGTTCAGCATGTCGATGTCGATTGCTGCACTGAGATTCGCCTGCGCGATATCGCGCGCTGCCGCGCTCAGTTCCGCGAGAACGGACGCTCGCCACGACGGCCGCTCCACGAGCTGGATGTAGGAAGCGCTTTCGAGCTCACCCAGTCGTGCGATGTCGGCAGCCGGAGTGGCCGCTGATCGAAGCGCGTGCTCGACCGATTCGATCCGGGTGGCGAGTGCGTCTGGATCCGGGGCCTCGAGTCGTCGCCGATCAGCAATCGCCTGCTCGATGGACGTGAGCGCTGGCGACGGTGTGGTCGTGTGAGTCGGCGTGGCGGTGGTCGGTGTAGTGGATGTGCCTCCCTGACCGGGTGCCGTCGAGCATGCTGTCACGAGCAGCACGCTGCACATCGTTGCCAACCGCACGCACATGCTGGGCGCGACTACGGAGAGGTTGCCCGCGGTCACGTCGACAGCGATAACGAGCAGCGCCGCGACCCGAGCGACGTCAGCAAGACACTGAGGCTACCGTCGCCCGCCACCGAATCGTTGATGCCACGTTCAGCAATAACTCGGGCCGGCCTTCGGCGATGATGGCGAAGGCGGGTGGTACCCTGTGAGACTTCGGTTGATGCGTCACGATTGAGCTTCGGGTGATGTGTCTCACTTTGGTCCCCGTTCGTGGCGTCTCGGTGCGGTCCCGAGCGCGTTCTTGTTGCGAATTTCACCACGGCTGGAGCGAGC
>JBHEMA010000043.1:0-3243 GCA_046262795.1 Candidatus Dormibacteria bacterium
TGCGTGCCGGGGTCGTGCTGTACATCCGCGATCGTTCCGTCGCGAACCGTCTGGCGCGCGGCGATGCCCGTTGGTACGTCGAGGCGGCGGATCGCGGGTTTGACGCCGGCGCACTGACGGTCGGCTTCGCGCGGCGCCTTGCGGGATACAAGCGCATCGGTCTGCTGACGCTGGAGCCGCATCGCGTCGCCGAGCTGCTACAGGACGTCGAGCACCCCATTCAGCTGGTGCTCGCAGGCAAGGCGCATCCGCAGGACGAGGAGGGCAAGCGCTCAGCGCAGTCGCTGTTCGCCATCAAGCACACGCCGAACACCGCAGAGCACGTGACGTTTCTCGACAACTACGGACTGGCGTCGGCCGCACTGATGGTCAGCGGCTGCGACCTGTGGCTGAATCTTCCCCGTCCGCCGCTCGAGGCCAGCGGCACCAGCGGCATGAAGGCGGCGGTCAACGGCGCGTTGAACCTGTCGGTGCTCGACGGCTGGTGGGCGGAGGCGTACGACGGGAGCAATGGATGGGCGCTGTCAGGTGACGTCGGGCTCGATCCTTCCGTGCAGGATGCGCGCGACGCCGCGGCGATGTTCGACCTCGTGCAGCACGAGGTGATCCCTGCGTTCTACGACCGCGACTCGCGTGGGGTTCCGCGGCGCTGGTTGCAGATGGTGCGAGCGTCGATGCGGAGGTGCGGTCCGCAGTTTGCGGCGTCACGCATGATGCGCGACTACATCGATCACGCGTACGCGGTGGGCGCACAACAGAGCTGAACAGTCCCTCGGTCAAGGGCAAGGCGTGATCAACGGGATGCACGCGCTTGGGCTCGGAGTGCCGGGTCCGAAGGACACCCCGCCGCTGCTCGTCGGAATCCTGCTGGGTGACGCCGTGATCGTCGGCCCTGATGTCGGCGTGGACGACGGCGATGCAGCAGTTGCGGTCGATGACGCGCTGAAGATCGGTGTCGGCGTCGTCTGTGCGCCCGACGGCGCCGCTGTCGGCGTTGTGTCCACGGGCTCGTTCTTCGCTGCCGACACCGCGAGGAGGACGACGATGACGAGCACGACGGCGGCGATCGCGGCACCCGCCAGCACGCGCGGGTCGCGCCACCACGGACGAGACGGCACGAGCGGCTCGGCGACCTCGAGGATCGGTTGCGGTGGCGAAGCGGTCGGCAGCGGCTGCACCACGCGGGCGGTGGTGCGATGCGCACCAACGAGCCAGGCACGGCCGCGCTCGCGCCAATCGTCTTCAAGAAGGCCGCGTGCTGCAGTGTCGAGGTCCTCGCGGAACTGCACGGCATCGTTCGGACGCGACGACGGATCTTTGGCGAGTCCCTGCATCGCAAGACCGCGCGCCGCCGCCGGAAGCCGAGGGTCCGCCAGCGTCACGCTCTCGTGCGCGCGGCGCAGCCCTTCGAGGTCGAGCATCGGAAACGGCGGAGCGCCGCTGAGCGCTTCGACAAACACCGCTGACGCGGCGTAGAGATCGGTAGCGACGGTCGCCCGACCACCGGCCCAAAGCTCGGGCGCCATGTACTGCGGCGTGCCGGGCGACGCCCCCGGGCGCAGCGGCGGTACGGGTACCAGCGTGTCGAACAATCGAGCCGAGCCCTCCTCCCCGACGACGATGCTGCCCGGACGCACGTCGCCGTGCGTCAGCCCGGCGGCGTGCAGCGTCGCAAGCGCGACCAGCACATCGTCGAGGATGAGGAACGCGGCCGCGTGCGGGACAGCTCCGGCGCGATCGATGACGCCGGTCAAGGTCGGTCCGGCGAAAGCCCCGTACACCAACGCCGGAGGTGGCTCGGCCATGCCGAGCACCGGGACGAGGTGATCGTCACGAACGGCTGTCAGGGCAGGAAGTGCCTGGCGCAGCCGCTGCATCACCGACGGGTCGCCGGCGAGCGCCGGGGACAGCACGCGCAGCACGACGCGACGACCGGTTGCATCCTCGGTCGCCGCGACGAGCGCTCCGGCGCGGTCGACACCGATGCCCTGGCGCCCGGTGTACCCCGGGACGCGCCATCCGGTTCCGCCGGGTCCCCGAGGGACATCGTCGACGGGCATCGCGTCAGTATCGGAGAATCCGGACGTGGAGTACGTCGACAGCATCCTCGATCTCGTCGGCAACACCCCGTTGGTTCGCCTGCGCACCGTCACCGAAGGCTTGCGGCCGACGGTGCTCGCCAAGCTCGAGGAGCTGAATCCCGGCGGCAGCGTCAAGGACCGAATCGGGCTGGCGATGATCGAGGATGCTGAGCAGCGCGGCCTGTTGCGCCCCGGCGGGACCATCATCGAGCCGACCTCGGGCAACACCGGCCACGGCCTCGCGATCGTCGCCGCGATCAAGGGCTACAAGATGGTTTTCGTCATGCCTGACAAGATGTCGGCGGAGAAGGTGAGCCTACTCAAGGCGTACGGCGCCGAGGTGGTGATCTGTCCGACTAACGTCGACCGCGAGTCACCACAGTCGTATTACTCCGTCGCAGACCGGCTGACCCGCGAGATCCCGGGCGCCTTCCAGCCGAACCAGTACTTCAACCCGCGCAACCCCGAGTCGCACTACCGCACCACCGGTCCCGAGATCTGGCGGCAAACCGAGGGACGCATCAGCGTCTTCGTGACGGGACTCGGGACCGGCGGCACCGTGAGCGGCGCGGGGCGCTATCTCAAAGAGCAGAACCCGTCGGTGCGCATCGTCGGGGGGGACCCGGAGGGCTCCATCTACAGCGGCCAGATCGCGCCCTACAAGGTCGAGGGCGTCGGCGAGGACTTCTGGCCGGGCACGTTCGACCGCGACATCGTCGACGAGATCATCCAGGTGACGGATCGCGAGGCGTTCGTCGCGGCGCGCCGCCTCGCACGCGAGGAGGGCATCCTTGTGGGCGGCTCCGCGGGACTCGCGATGCACGCTGCGATCCAGGCGGCGGTGCGCTGCAACGACGACGACGTCATCGTCGTGCTGCTGCCCGACACGGGGCGCAACTACCTGAGCAAGTTCTTCTCCGATGAGTGGATGCGCCAGAACGGCTACCTGCAGCGGCTCGTGCCGGCGCGACTGCGCGAGGTGATCACGAGTGCGCGGCAGGACGGCGTGCCGACCCTGGTCAGCGTCAGCGCGGGCAAAAGCGTGGGCGAGGCGATCGATCTGATGCAGCAGTACGGCATCTCGCAGCTCCCTGTCGTCGAGGAACCGAACGGCGGGCCGGGCGGGGTCGTCGGCAGCATCCAGGAGCGGAGCCTGCTCGAT
>JBHEMA010000044.1:0-4170 GCA_046262795.1 Candidatus Dormibacteria bacterium
TGCTGTTCAGTCGCGGCGGCGATTCGCTCGTGATTCCGACGCTCAACCGCGACGGTGACTGCATGAGTGACCTCGTCCTGCAGCTCTTCGGCAGCATCGCCGGCTCCGAGTCGCTGCTGCTCGGTTTTCACGGTGAGGGTCTCGTGCCGGCGGTGGTCATGGCGGAGGCGCCGCACGGAACGGCGCCGGCACTCGAAGGCAAGAACATCGCGAATCCAATGGCCATGATCCTCGCCGTGGCATCGCTTCTCGGATTCACCGACGATGCGCGCTGCAAGACCGCGTCACGCGCCATCTACGAGTCGACGTTCGAGGCGGTTCGCAGCGGCGTCCGCACCGCCGACCTCGGCGGTCATGCGCTCACAGACGAGTTCACCAACGCCGTGATCGACGGCGTTCACAGCAAGCTCGAGGTGTGGGGCTCTCTCGGCCACGTCTCCTGACGACCTCCCCATGGACGTGATCTATCTCGATCATGCTGCGACGACGCCGATCGATCCGGCGGTGGTGACGGTGATGGCTCCGTTCTGGAGTGAACGCTCCGGCAATCCATCGTCCGTGCATGCCGCCGGGCGCGCGGCGCGGAGCGCCATCGACAGCGCACGCGATGCGCTGGCGGACGTGCTGAGGTGCGCCGCGCGGGAGCTCGTGTTCACCGGATCCGGAACCGAGGCGGACAACCTCGCGCTGCGCGGTGCGCTCGAGCGTTGGGGTAACGAGCGAGGTCGCCACATCGTCGTCTCCGCCCTTGAGCACGACGCCGTGCTCGACACGGCACGCCATCTCGCCGGCATCGGCGCCGCCGACATCACCGTCGTCGGCTGCGACCACGACGGTCGCGTCGATCCGGAGGCAGTCGCGGCGGCGGTGCGATCGGACACCGTGCTGGTATCTGTCATGCTCGTCAACAACGAGACGGGGGTGGAGCAGGATGTTGCGGCGATCGCACAGGCCGTTCACCGCCACAACTCGACGACGCTCGTGCACACGGACGCGGTGCAGGCGCTGCCGCGGTTGGCTGTCGACCCGGCGGCGCTTGGCGTGGACCTCCTGAGCATGTCCGCGCACAAGCTCTATGGCCCGAAAGGTGTCGGCGCGCTCTGGGTGCGCCACGGTACGCACATTGCTGCGCAGATGACGGGCGGCGGACAGGAGCGGAACCGGCGCAGCGGCACGGAGAACACGCCGGGCATCGTCGGCTTCGCGACTGCTGCGCGCCGCGCCGCCGACCGTCGCGAGCGTGAGGGCACGCGACAGACGCAACTCTGCCGTCTGCTCATGGAGCGGGTGAATGATTCCGTCTCCGGGGTGCACGTCACCGGCAGCGACGAGCATCGAGCCCCCGGGTTCGCCACGTTTCCCTTCGACGCCGTGCGCTCCGACGTGCTGCTCACGGTGCTGGATTCGCACGGCGTCTTGGCGTCGGCGGGGTCGGCATGTTCGAGTGGCGCGCCCATGCCGTCGCACGTGCTCACGGCGATGGGCTATGCACCTGACCTTGCCGCAGGCGCGCTTCGCTGCACGACCGGCGTGAGCACGACGGTCGCTGACATCGAGCGCGCCGTAGACCTCATCGCTGCGGCGGTCGCCCAGGTTCGCGAGTCGCGGCCGGTCGCGGGCTCGACGATCTGATGCGCAGCTAGGACGACGCGCCGGAGGGCGATACCGCGGCCGACGGCGTCGGCACCCCGATATCGGTGCGCACCTTGTCCGCGTCCGTCGACGACGTCGTCAGCAGCCTGAAGATCTGCGGCGTCAAGGCGTCGATGGCGGTGAGACTTGGCGCGGTCGACGCCTGTAGCAGCAGCATCTCCAGCTGCGCATCGTCACCGAGCAGCTTGGTGACGTCGGCGCGCGCCGAGTCCGGAAAGCTGATGGTGCGCACCGCGTTGTCGAAGGTGATCGTCACCTGGCGATCGTTGCTGAGCGCCGTCACGCACTTGTTCAGGTCTGCCGACGCCGACTGCGGCACGCAGTACGAGTTCTCCGAGGCCGCGATCGGTTTCTCGGCCGCGTTGTATGCGTTCGCCGCCGACAGGTAGCGCTGCTGCAGCTGGCCGGGCGGCAGCGGCGTGGGCGTCGGGCTGGGAGTTGCGCTGCTCGAGCCGCAAGCGCTGAGCACGGCCGCTGCCGGCAGCAGCGCCAACGAGGTGAGGATGGCTCGCATGGAGCGACCACTCTAGTGAACGATCGCCCGACCGCCCGGCGTATAATCCTGACCATGACAGTCGGAATTTCGTCCAAGCACGCCGGTGGGACGGCGCGCCGGCATGGCGAGGCGGCGATGGGCGCGAGCGGCGCCTCGTTCTCCATGAGGGTGAGCTCGAAGGCCCACTACGGGCTACGCATGATGACCGAGTTCGCGCGGGGCTACGGCGAGGGTCCGCTCAGCATCGCCGAGGTCGCTCGCACCGAGCATCTCCCCGTTGCCTATCTCGAACAGCTCGCAGCGCTGCTTCGCCGCGGCGGTCTGGTGCAGAGCACGCGCGGGGTCCATGGCGGCTACTCGCTGGCGAGGCCACCGGAGCAGATCAGCGTGCTCGACGTCGTCCGCATCGTCGAGGGCGAGGTCGCCCCGGTGGAATGCGTCTCCGAGGAGTACGTCGCCGGCTCATGTCTGCGTGAGGGCGAGTGCGCCTCACGCGGGTTGTGGCACCGGCTCAAGGAGATGATCGACGCCACGCTGAGCCAGACCACGCTCGCCGATCTCATCGCCGACAGGTCACTCATGGCGCAGATGGCGCCGGCGACACCGGCATGACCGCGATGCTGACGTGCACGGACCTGCAGGTCGACGTGGAAGGCAAGCACATCCTCAACGGCGTCGACCTCGAGGTGGCGCAGGGACAGATCCACGCGCTCATGGGGCCAAACGGCTCGGGCAAGAGCACGCTGGCGTACACGCTCATGGGTCACCCGAAGTACACGGTGACGGCCGGTTCAGCGACCTTCGACGGACAGGACCTGCTCTCACTCACTGCTGACCAGCGGGCCAAGCTCGGTCTGTTCCTCTGCTTCCAATACCCGACCGCGATCCCGGGCGTGACGACGGTGAACTTCCTTCGCGCAGCGCTGCGCTCGCAGGGCAAGGAGATGCCGGCGCGCGAGTTTCTGACGAAGCTGAACGCCGAGATGGCCGCACTGCGCATCGACGAGACCTTTCGGTCGCGCTACATCAACGACGGATTCTCCGGCGGTGAGAAGAAGCGCAGCGAGATCCTGCAGCTCGCGATGCTGCGGCCGCGGCTGGCGATCCTGGATGAGACGGACTCCGGCCTCGACGTCGACGCACTGCGTACGGTCGCGGAGGGCGTGATGCGGCTGGTGGGACCGGACATGGGTGTGCTCGTGATCACCCACTACCCGCGGATCCTCGAATACCTGCGGCCGGACGTTGTGCATGTGCTGCATCAGGGCCGCGTCGTCACGTCCGGGGGGGCGGACCTGGCACAGCGCATCGGGCGCGAAGGCTACGAGCCGATCCTCGGTGCGGCGGCGGCTGCGCCGGTGGGCGTCTGAGGCTGCGATGGCGATTCAAGCGCGCGAGCTGACCAAGGATTACCAGTACGGGTTCCACGACGAGGACGTTTCGGTCTTTCGCACGGCGAAGGGTCTGTCGGCCGAGGTGGTTGCGGCCATCTCGCAGCACAAGGACGAGCCCGAGTGGATGCTCAAGCTCCGCCTGAAGGCGCTCGATCACTTCATGAAGCGGCCGATGCCGAGCTGGGGCGCGGATCTCTCCGGCATCGACTTCGACAACATCTATTACTACGTCAAGCCGGTCGACGAGCAGGGACGCTCGTGGGACGACGTACCCGAGTCGATCAAGCGGACGTTTGACCGCCTCGGGATCCCGGATGCGGAACGCAAGTTTCTCGCGGGCGTTTCAGCGCAGTACGACTCTGAGGTCGTCTACCACAACATCCGCGAGGACCTCGAGAAGCTGGGCGTCATCTTCAGCGATTGCGACACCGGGCTGCGCGAGCACGAGGACATCTTTCGCAAGTACTTCGGCACGGTCATTCCGGCCAACGACAACAAGTTCGCGGCGCTGAACAGTGCGGTGTGGAGCGGTGGATCGTTCGTCTACGTGCCCAAGGGGGTGCACGTCGATATTCCGTTGCAGGCGTACTTCCGCATCAACAGCGACAACATGGGCCAGTTCGAGCG
>JBHEMA010000045.1:0-7708 GCA_046262795.1 Candidatus Dormibacteria bacterium
GCCAGCTCGCGGGCCCGCTCGATGGGAAGGATGCCCAGTGATTCACCGGTGGTGTCGTCGAACAGGCGAACGGTGGGAATGCGAATCTGCTCGTTGACCCGAAGCTCTCTGAATGCGATGGGGCTTGCTCCTCCTTAACAAAAAAACTGGACAGCTGCCCGCTATCCAGGAGACGGTGGCTGGACCTTCAAGGCAAGCCCGGAAGGTGAGGCCCGCGGCGCGGACCTTCTTTGCGGCGCCCGGTGTGGGCGTCGACGGCCGAGCATATCACGGCTCCGACGCCGCCAAACGCGCGTGCAACAACACCTCCGGGGCACCGCGGGACCCGCGGACAGGCGAATGGATTTGCGCGACAACGCTCCACCCGGCGGACTCGATGCCGGCGACAGCGCGCACCGCGGCTGCATCGACGACGGCGGGTTCGCTCGGCGCCGAAGCAAGTCGCAGCTCGAACATGGGCTTGACCAGACCGATCAGGTCGGCGTCCGGCGCCAGCGCGATGCGGTCGAGCTGCGCCACCGCGGTCGCAAGAGCCATGTATGACACATCGATGGTGACGACGTCGATGACGTCGCCGACGACCGTGCGGTCGAGCGCTGCGATGTTCGTCGCTTCGAGGTTGACGACGCGCTCGTCCTGCCGGAGCGAGCCTAGCAGCTGGCCGTGGCCAGCATCGACTGCGTAGATTCGACGCGCGCCGCCGCGCAGCAGCACGCGGGTGAAGCCGCCTGCAGCTGCGCCGACGTCGAGTGCCACGCGGCCGTCGATGTCAACGTGAAAGGCGTCGAGCGCTGCCTGCAATTTGGCCTCGCCGCGCAGCGGCGCGCGCGGCGGAAGCTCCAGCGTCTGCCGACGCGGCGGTCTGCTCACGCGAGACGCTGTTCGCGCGCCTCGTCAGCCAGCCGCGCGACGAAGCTGTCGAGCGCGACGTTCTCCTCGGTGTGTCGTCGCGTGTCACGCACACGCACGACGCCGTCGTTCCGCTCGAGGTCTTTGCGCCCGAGCACCACGACATACGGAATGCGTCGCAGCTCAGCGTCGCGAACCTTGGCCTGCATACGCTCACCCGGACGCTGGTTGAGGCTTACCCGCAGCCCCGCCGCCTGCAGATCGTCCGCGACGCGCTGCACGAAGGCGAGCACGTCGTCAGCGTCGTCCTGCACCGGAACCAGCTCGCACTGCACGGGTGCCAGCCACAGCGGCAGGTGCCCGGCGAAATGCTCGATCAGCACGCCGATGAAGCGCTCCAGCGACCCGTAGATGGCGCGATGGATGACTGCGGGCGTGCGTTCCTTGCCCTCGGAGTCGATGTACACGCAGCCGAACCGCTGCGGCAGCTGATAGTCCAGCTGGATGGTTCCGACCTGCCACGACCGGCCGATGGCGTCCTTGACCATCGCGTCGATCTTGGGTCCGTAGAACGCACCTTCGCCGGCGTCGATGACGTAGCCACCGGTGCCGGCGTGCTTGTCGAGGAGCCGCACCAGCGCGGCCTCCGCGCGATCCCATTGCGTCGGATCGCCCATGAAGTCATTCGGACGCGTGCCCAACCGGTACGAGTACTCGAGTCCGAAGAGACCGTAGAGGTGCGCCGCGATGTCGAACACGCGGCCGTACTCCTCTTCGATCTGGTCTTCGGTGACGAAGATGTGCGCATCGTCCTGCTGAAACTTGCGGACGCGCAGCAGACCGTGCAGCGTGCCGGATCGCTCGAAGCGGTGCAGCACACCGGTGTCCGAGAAGCGAACCGGTAGCTCGCGATAGCTGCGACGCCGCAGGTTGTACACCACCATCGCGTTGGGGCAGTTCATCGGCTTGGTGCCGTACGTCGTCTGCTCGTCGATGGGGATGACGAACATGTTGTCGCGGTAGTGCTCCCAATGTCCGGACGTCTGCCAGAGCCGGCTGTCGTTGACGATGGGGGTCGAGACCTCCTGGTAACCCCATTCGCGGTGCTTCTGCCGCGAGTACTCGAGCAGCTGGTTGAAGAGAACGAGCCCGTTCGGCAGCCAGTACGTCATGCCGGGAGCGGTGACGTCGAAATGGAACAGCTCGAGTTCCTTGCCGATGCGCCGGTGGTCACGCCGCTCAGCCTCGCGCAGGCGCTCGAGATACTCCTCGAGCTCCTGGTCGGTGAACCAGGCCGTGCCGTAGATACGCTGCAGCTGTTCGTTGCGCTCGTCGCCACGCCAGTACACGCCGGCGACGCGTTGCAGTTTGACCGCGGTGAGATAACCGCTGTCGGGCACGTGCGGGCCACGGCAGAGATCGACGAAGTCGCCAGTGCGATAGATGCCGACACTTCCCACCGAGCTGTCGATCCGGTCGATGATGTCGACCTTGAACGGTTGCCCGAGCTTCATGAAGAGCTGGCGCGCGGTGCCACGGTCCATGACCTCCGGCGCATACGGGATGCGCGCGGCAGTGAGCTCCTTCATGCGCGCCTCGATGGCACCGAGCTCGTCCTCGGTGAAATGCGCGCCATCAGGAAGCCGGAAGTTGTAGAAGAATCCGTCTTCGATGGCCGGACCGACGTCGTACTGCGCGCCGGGGAAGAGCTCCACAACCGCCGCCGCCATGAGATGCGCAGCGCTGTGACGCAGGATGTCGAGCGTCAGCTCCGACGGCGCTGCCATCGGCAGCCCCGCCTCTGCAGCATCGTCAACGACTTCGTCAGGCATTGAGGATCGATTCTAGGCGGCGTTCACGAGAGTCTCAGACGATGAGGGGACGCCGACCGAAGTGTCGGACCGGCTGACGCCGCCTACGCGCTCAGCCTGGACATGCCGGCCGGAGCATCTTCGCGCCCCTGGCAGATGATGGCGAGCTGCTCCTCGGCATCGAATGCGACGCTCATGGAAAGCTGATGAGCCATGGTGAGCGGGCGCGCGCCGGCTCGGCGGGTGTGCGCGCGCAGCCGCTCGTGCCGTTCGGGATCGATGGCGCAGCAACGAACACTGCAGTACTTGGCGGTCGGCTTTTTGACGGCATTGCCGCATCCACGTCGCACACAGATGCGGTACGCAACATGTCCGCGCTTGCTGTCTTCCACTCGATCCTCCACGGCGCGAGGAGTGTACGCCCGCGATGGGATGGCGTGTCAACAAATTTCCCTGCACGAATGTCGCGCCGTGTTGTCCACAGAGCATTAACGACAATGCGTCGCGCTGCACGACTGTGCAAAGCCGTGCTGTGCATTCTGTGGAGAACTGCACATCAGCATGCTCGCCGCTGCGACAAGGGCTGTGCGCAATCCGTGCGTTGCCGCTGGGCTTGTCTATGTCTCCGCCAAAGTTTCCAGGGCGGCTATCACATTCGGGCGGCGCTCACGACGTCGGGCCGTCTCATTACCATTGCCCCCGACGCAACGATCGAGAGGATCCACGTGGCGCTCACACAGGAACTCCCCGACCTTCAGGAGGTCGACCTCGGGGCCGCATCGCCGGAGCGGTTCCTCTCTGTGCTGCACAGCGATGCAGCCGATGAGTGGCGCCGCGGACTTCGCGTGGCTCATCAGGCCTTTGCCGGCCGGTCCGTTTGGAACGTCAACTCCACCGCCGCCGGTGGCGGCGTCGCTGAGATGCTGCAGTCGCTCGTGCCGTACGCGCGTGGCGCCGGCGTCGACGCGCGCTGGATGGTTGTGCAGGGTGAGGACGAGTTCTTCCGCATCACCAAACGCATTCACAACCGTCTGCACGGCGCGATCGGCGACGGTGGTCCGCTGGCGCAAGCGGAGTGCGACCACTACAAGGAGGTGCTGCGCGTCAACGCAGACTACCTGCTGCGCCGAGTCAAACCCGGGGATATCGCGCTGCTGCACGACCCGCAGACCGCAGGGTTGATCGAGCCCTTGCGTGCGCGTGGTCTGCCGGTGGTGTGGCGGTGTCACGTAGGCGTACTCGATCCGAACGCGCTGGTGCACGAGGCGTGGGATTTCCTGCGCCCGTTTGTGCAGCAAGCGGACGCGTGTGTCTTCTCCACGCACGGGTTCGTGTGGGACGGACTGGATCCGGCGAAGCTCGACATCATCGCGCCGTCGATCGACCCGTTCTCACCGAAGAACGAGGAGCTTGATTCGGAGTCGGTCACAGCGATCCTCCACCGGGCCGGCATCGTCACGGACCACGTCGGCCCCGAAGACGCGTACTTCCAACGGTGGGACGGTACGCGCGCGCCCATCGCGCACCGCACGGAGATCGCTGAGGACGAACCGATCAGCCCCGACACGCCACTGGTCGTGCAGGTGAGCCGGTGGGACCGTCTCAAAGACCCGGCCGGTGTCATGCGGGGATTCATCGAGCACTGCGCCCCGTATACGGACGCGCATCTGATGCTCGCGGGTCCATCCGTGGCGCACGTCGCTGACGACCCGGAAGGACTCGAGGTGTCGCAGAGCGTGCATCAGACGTGGCGCTCGCTTCCTCCTGCGGTGCGACGCCGGATTCATCTTGCGACATTGCAAATGCAGGACATCGAGGAAAACGCTGTCACGGTGAACGCCCTGCAGCGCCGCGCGGACATCGTCGTGCAGAAGAGCCTCGCCGAAGGTTTCGGCCTGACCGTTGCCGAGGCCATGTGGAAAGCGCGACCCGTGGTCGCGAGCCGCGTCGGTGGAATCCAGGACCAGATCGAGGATGGCGTCACCGGACGCCTCATCGCGCCCGAGGACCTCATGACCTTCGGCCGGCGCCTCACGGAGTTGCTGCAGAACCGCGAGGCGGCGCAAACGAT
This sequence comes from Candidatus Dormibacteria bacterium, assembly GCA_046262795.1. Lineage (GTDB taxonomy): Bacteria > Chloroflexota > Dormibacteria > Aeolococcales > Aeolococcaceae > JAFALX01. The sequence goes on from JBHEMA010000045.1 coordinate 4,732, forward strand.
GGGCATGGCTGCGCAGGAGCGCGTGCGCGCGCACTTCCTGGGGTCGCGCAACCTGCTGCAGTACCTCGAGCTGCTGGTCGGCCTGCTCAAACAGCACTGACCCGCAGACGCCGCGTGGCGCGGTGCGGCGGCGTACAGTGAGCTTGAGGAGGCATCGCCATGACGGATCACGAGACGCACGACGAACACGGGCATGAGCACGGACCGGATTGTGGCCACGCCGCCGTCGAGCACGACGGTCACACGCACTACATGCACCACGGCCATGCGCACGCCGACCATGAGGGTCACTGGGACGAATGTGACGTCACCCACGCCGAGCATGGAGCGCACGGACACGAGCACGGCGACGGCTGCGGGCACGTCACGGTGCAGCACGGCGACCATGTCGACTACGTCCATGACGAACATCGTCACGCCGCGCATGCCGGCCACTGGGACGAGCACTGACCGTCGTCGTCACGCCTGAGCGCGGCGAGCTCGTCACAGCGGTTCGCGAAGCCATTGCGGACACCCGCCGGTCGCAGGCGGCGCGCATCGTGGTGGTGAACGTCGGGCTACAGCCGCCCAATTCGCTGCTGCACGACGGTCACCGCTGGTCGAAGTTCACGTCCGGTCACGTCCTCACGGTGACGCGCGACGCACTCAGACAAGCGCCGCGCGGTTCGTTCTTCGTGCACGCGAGCTATCTCTTCGCCGGTGCCGCCGAGCAAGCACTCGCAGTGGGTGATCGGTTGCAACCCGTGGTCGATGCCGCACTGGAAGCTGAGGACCTGGTCTTGCGAGCGCCCGTCGCCGCGTGCGTCGTGCGGCTCGGCTATCTCTACGGTCCCGGCTCGCGCGATCTGCGTTCGTACCGCCGCGCCTTTCTGCTCCGTCGCCCGTACTGGGCCGGTCCCAAGGTGAAGCAGCGCTTCGTTCACACGCAGGACGCGGCGCAGGCGCTCCTGTTGGCCGCGCGCAGGCGGCCGGTCGGGCGCGTGTTCCATGCGGCCGACAACCAGCCTGTACCGTTCGGAACGTTCATGGACCATTTTGCTCGGCTCATCGGGAATCCCCTGCCGTTGCACCTGCCGCGGGTGACACGGTCGATGTCGCGCATCGTCGTCAGCGAGGCGCACATGCAGATGGTGGAACTCGACAGCGCCGCCGTGAGCGACCGGCCGCGGCCTCCCGCATTTCAACCGCGTTACGCGACGTACCGCAGCGGACTGCGTCAGGCCGTGGAGGCGTGGCGCCGCTGAGTCGTACGACCCGTTCGCAACGCCTGTCCGGCGCGAGGCGGAGCATACGGCGCGCCGGGCTGCCGCAGTCGTGTCGTGCGACGCCTCAGCGAGCCGGAATCAGCGCACTCCGCCTACCGGACTGGTACGCCTGCGTCGCCACGTCACCATCAGCGCGCCCGCGGCTGGCAGCAACAGCAACAGCGGCGCTGCCGGCGCCTCGGGCGTCGAGGTGGACGGACCGCCGGGAAACAGCGGCGGAATATTCGGGTTCGTCGTGAGTGGGTTGTTTTCGACGATCGGCGGCGACAGCTGCGCCGACGCACCGAGCAGGTTCTCGAACAGCCGGTAGCCGACATACGTCACGGCGTAATCGCTGACGCCGAACGGGTGGGCAGCGTCGCCGCTGGGATCCGGCAGCAACGCGCCGAGGATGCGCACCTTGCCGCTGCCGACGGGCAGCTCTCCAAGCGTTGTCTTACCGCTGCCCGTGGTTCCAGCGGTGCGCCCACCGGCCGCCGCCCACGCGGTCTGGTCGACGCTCCACACCGGCGAGTGCACCGTCGAACTGCTCGACGAGAAGGTGTTATCGATCGGATAACCCACGGGAACAGGCTCGTACGTCTGGCGGCCGAGGGGCCGCATGCCAGTGGTGAGCGGGTCACCGGAGATCTGGTCCACATAGCCGGCGTACTGCAAGGTGCGGGTGATCGCGCTCGAGGGGATGCTCGGATCGAGCGCAGCGAGATCCTGCAGCGCGCCATCCGTGACGATGGCAATGCCGCCCGCGCTGACGTAGTCGCGGAGTGCGCTGAGAAATGCGCTGCTGCTCAGGTGCGGGTCCTGGGCAACGACCACGTCGCTGAATCCGCTGAGCTGCGACGCGCTGCTGATTGTTGACGCGTCCAGTTGTGTGATCGGATGGTCCGCGTAGGGCGCCAGATCGGTGAAGAACTGGTTCGTCGACGCGGGATACGGTTTGCCCGACGGTTGAGGCGCGGAGCCGGGCAGTGTCGTGTCCCCGGTGCCCTCCCCCTGGTTGAGCGTGAAGCCGTTGCTGACGTACGCAATGGGACCTGGCAGCGACAACGCTGCCTGCTGCGGTTGCGCCGCGATATCCATTGCCGTGCGCACCGAAACGCGCATCGAGTGCACGTTCGCCGCCTCAACCGTCTGGTTGAAACCGGTAAACGTGTTCTCCTGGCCCGGCTCACCGTTGATCCAGAGTTCGATGGTGCCCGTTACCGCACCGAGGCCCGTCCACTGGTTCGCCTGCCAGTCAGCATACCCACCTGAGACGAGGTAGCCGTAGATGTCCCACGACGTGTCCCAGTCACCCACCTTGTAGACCTGCTGGCCCGTGGCGCCGCCGATCTCCGCCAGGACATTGTCATTGGTGGTGGCCGAGAGGTTCGCCATGTACTTGCTGAACAGCTGGGTTTGCAGCATCGACCGTTGCAGGTCGTTCTGACCGGCGGAAAGCAGCACATCGAGCATCAGCTGCGCGTTCGGCGGAGTCTCCGTGGTGGCGGAGCCGTGCACGTCATAGCCATAGGCGAAATGCGTGATGCCGAGCGTGTTGTGCAGCAGGTCGCCGCGTGCCCGCACGAGGCCCTGCACCTCCGGGTCGGCGAACGGGAACGTCGTCGGGTTTTGGAAGCCGACGACAGGCCACTCACGGTTGAGATCGTGTCCCGCCGCGTTGATGCGCGTGTACTCGACGACGGGCTGGTCTGGTGTTCCTGACGGGCATC
>JBHEMA010000046.1:0-12602 GCA_046262795.1 Candidatus Dormibacteria bacterium
AAGCTGATGGCGCCGCGCCACATCGATCGGGGCATGACCGTTCGAGTATAGGCGCGTGGCCCGGCAGTGGCTCAGCGACGCTGAGCCACCGCGCGGCGGGTTGTTGTCAGAGTCGGCTGGATCGGCGGTGACGTAGCCTGACCGCGGCGAAGGTGACCGCGAACCCTGCGGGTACGAGCACCTCAGCGGCGCTTCGGGGCGAATCAGTTGCGACAGGGCGAACCCTACGCCGCTGTTGCGAGCAGCCTGTCGTACGCCTCCTTGAGCTCCGGATATCGCAGGAAGATGATGTGTGCGTACTCCTGCGTCAGTGGGCCCGGGGGCCGACGCAAGTGCAGGCCCACCTCTTCAGGACGATGGTTCGCCTTGCGCCAGTTGCACCGCTTGCAGGCGATGACGACGTTCTCCCACTTGTCGGGTGCGCCGCCGCGTGACACGGGCACGACGTGGTCGACGGTCAGCTCACTCGAGGCGCCGACATGACCGCAGTACTGGCATGTGTGGTCGTCGCGCAACAGCAAGTTGCGGCGGTTGGGACGCAGCAAGCGCCGCGGCACGTGGATGGTGCGCAGCAGGCGCACGATGACGACACCCTCGGGCAGCCGACGGCCCGCGAGCGCTTCGGCGGCGGCGTGCTCCGCCGCCTCGTCGACGAAGGCGACGCGTTCCTTGCTGAGCAGCACGATCAACCGCCGGTGGCTGATGACGTTGAGCGGCTGCATCGAGGCGTTGAGCAGCAGCACGGCCATGGCCGAATTCTATTCAGGGTTGGGACCGAAAGGGCTTGACCTTGACGATGCCGCCGCAGACGACCGGTGGCGCACCGGACTGGTCGAGCGCTGACGCATCGACGGCGTGGGTGGTGCCGGGTGGCGTGATGCGCCAGCCAACGGGTAGCGGGGCCTGGTTCCCGGCGCACTGGTTGTCGTTGTACGACAGCGTCAACCAGGCATGGCCGCGCGCGCCGATGGAGCCGAGCGCCGGGGTCGCCGGAGGCAGCGCGACGGTCGACGGAGATGCTGTGGTGTCCTGCTGCGTGACTGTCAGGATCGGTGCGTGCGATGCGTCGAGCATTTGCACTGCGGGATACCCGTTGAGCATGCATGGCTGCGGGCCGAGGTTGCGCACCTCGAAGTCGTCGTAGACGGTGCCCGCGTTGCTCGCCTCTTTGCTCAGGCGAACCGCGAGCTGCGTGCCGAAGCATGCAGCGCCGGCGGCGGCGGCGATGATGGGCGTGGGCGCCGGTGTTGGACGCGGCGTCGGCGTCGGCCGCGGCGTCGGCGTCGGCCGCAGTGTGGGTGTTGGCCTCGGTGTGGGTGTCGGTGGCACCGTGGGGAAGGCGCTTCCCGGTGGATCACACGCAACCGCCATCGCGCACAGCACGAGTACGAGCGCGGTACGCAGCGTGCTCACGGCAAGTCCTGGTCGCCGGCGAGCACACCGAGAAACAGGTCGCCGACCTCGGCCACGCGCCGGGCGATGGTTTTGATGTTCCAGCGGTCGGGACGCAGTCTGCGATCGTCGAGCTCCTCCCACGCGATCGGTGCCGACACCGGCGCGCCAGGCGCAGGACGCAACGAGTACGGGGCCGCAAGCGTCTTGTTGATGATGTTCTGCGTGTAGTCGATGCGGATCTTGCCCGTGCGATTCGCGACCGTCCACTCCCACGTGATGCGATCGCGTGCCACCTGGCCGATTGCACGACCGACCTCCTCGACCCACGACAGCACCGCGTGATAGTCGGGGCCACGCCGTATCGGCACGTAGATCTGCAAGCCGGTTTGGCCGCTCGTCTTGATGAGACCGCGCATCCCGTAGTGGTCGAGCGCCGCCTTCACCAGCTTCGCGATGTCGACAACGTCGCGAAATGTGGCCGGCTCGAATGGATCGAGGTCGAACACGGCCCAGTCCGGCTGGTTCTGCGCATCGATGCGTGAGTGCCACGGATGCACATCGATGACGCCGGCGTTCGCAACCCAGGCGAGCGTTGCCAACTCGTTGGGGACGATGTACGTCTTGACCTTCTCCTCGCCGTGGTACACCCACGACTCGATCCAGTCCGGCGCATGCGACGGCTTGTCCTTGCGCCAGAACGACTTGCCGTTGATGCCATCGGGGAACACCTGCATCGACAGCGGCCGATCCTGCAGATACGGCAGCAGATACGAGCCCATGCTCACGTAGTACGCGATCATGTCGCGCTTCGTGCAGCCGTCCTGCGGCCACAGCACCTTGTCCAGATTCGTCAATGCGAGCCGGCGGCCGGCGACTTCCCAGTGATCGTTGGCGCGCAGCCGCTTGAGGTCGCGAAGAGCGCGCTCAATATCCCCTTGCGACGGCGCGCGTCCTGCCGCCGCAGGGACCCCTCGGCCCCCCGCGACGTCACCCGCGCCTTTCTCGGCGGGACTTCTCGCGCGCCGCAACACCGTCTCCGTCGGCACCTCGCGCTCGATCGTGCAATCGGCCGGCTTCAGCTCCGGACGCATGCCGAGAAACGCGGGATGGCGAAGGATCCACATGCTCGTCCACTCGGCGAAGCGCACCTCGCAGACGACTTCGGGGTCGACCCACGTTGCCGGTTCCGAAGTTTGCGGTTTCGGATGAACCGCCGGTTTGTCGGTGCGGATGGCGTCCAGCTGCGCTTTGATCTCACGCAACATCCGGTCGTTGAATCCGGTGCCGACCTGGCCGCAGTGTTTCAGCTCGCCGTCGCGCATGACCGCGAGGATCAGCGCACCGAGATGCTCTTTTCGTTTGCCTTGACCGGCTGTGTAGCCGATGACGACACACGACTGCGTGCGCCACGCTTTGACCTTGAGCCAGTCGCGGCTGCGCCTGCCCGGCTGATACACGGAGTCGGCGCGCTTCGCGACCATCCCCTCCATGCCGACGCGCTGCAGCTGCGCGAAGAAGTCGCTGCCGTCGTTCTCGACGTGGTCCGCGAACAGCAGGATCGGTGATGGCGCGGTGATGTCGTGCAGCGTCTTCTTGCGGATGCGCAGCGCCGTGCCCATGAGGTCGCGGCCGTCGAGCCGGACGATGTCGAATGCGACGAAGACGACTGGACATTCGCGTGCGCCGCGCTCGATGTCCGCCTGGCGTGACACATTGATCCGCGACTGCAGCCGCTCGAACGATGAGCGCCCCTGCTCGTCGAGCACGACGATCTCACCGTCGATGATTGCCTCGGACGCATGCAACAGCGACGGAAGCCGTCGCAGCTCCGGGTAGCGCGACGTCTCGTCGCGACCGTTGCGACCGACGATACGCACGTTTCCGTCCGCGATGGACACCAGCGCGCGAACGCCGTCGTACTTCAGCTCGAAGACCCACCCCTCACGCGAGAACGCCTGATCGATTGGTGTCGCAAGCATGGGAGCGGGCGGTATGGGCGGATCGACACCGCTGCGGCGCGTCTCTCGACGTTGCTTACGCGGGTCGCCGCCGCCTTCGGCGGCGATCTGCTCGAGGTTCCTACCTGTTTTGACTGAAACTTCATGCTCGACGGCTTCGAACCCCTCTCGCACGCAGTCGTCGCGCTTCTTGATCATCAGCCAGTTCTTGGCCTCGTCACTGCTACCGCCGTAACGCCGGCCCCGCGCGCCGATGTGTACGAGTGCGAACTCACCGCAGATCTTGGTGCCCTGCACACGGAACTTCACATCGCCGCGCTGTCTCGACCGCTCGAAGTCGTCAGCGGACTCGCGGACCCATTCGAACGTCCCGATGTCCCACAGCAACACCGTTCCGGCGCCGTAGCCGGAGGGGATCACACCCTCGAACTCGCCGTAGTCGATGGGGTGGTCCTCCGTCTGCACTGCCAGCCGCTTCGTGGCGGGATCGAGGGTGGGCCCTCGCGGTATCGCCCACGACAGGAGCACGCCGTCGTGCTCGAGACGGAAGTCGAAATGAAGCCGCGTCGCGCGGTGCTCCTGCACGCAAAAGCGGTGCCCGCGTGGCAGGCGCTGCCAGGCGCTCTCGCCCTCGACCACAGCGTTCGTTGCGTCGCCGCTGGGTTCGGGGGTCTGTCTGAAATCTCGTTTGCGCCGGTATTCGTCGAGCGGCATGGGGCCGCTCAGCGCGGGCGAAAACCTGCAGCTGCAGGTGGGGGAAGCATGTGATCGAGTGTACGCAGCAGGTGACGCGCAAACGGGCGCCGAATGGGCGTCATCGAGGGGTTGATCGCGCCCTGAAGCTGGTAGAATTCAGGGTGTTGGAGCGATCTTTCGAGCGCCATTGTTCGCCGAAACCGGTCGCATGAACTCCGACCTTTGAACCACCCCACGCACTCCACCGGAGACTTCACATAGCCGACCCCGCGCGCGCCGAAGACCTCGCCATCGAGGGCGAGGCAACCACGGCCCGGCGCTCCGCAGGCCGCCGCGGTCGCGGCGCATCGGACGCGTATTCCGCCGAGCAGATCCAGATCCTCGAGGGCCTCGAACCCGTGCGCCGGCGTCCCGGCATGTACATCGGATCGACGGATCCTCGTGGCCTGCATCACCTGATCATCGAGATCGTCGACAACAGCATCGACGAGGCACTCGCCGGATGGTGCGACACGATCGTCGTGACCCTGCACGACGACGAATCGTGCTCGGTGCTCGACAACGGTCGTGGCATCCCCACTGAGATGCATCCGACGGCGAAGAAGTCGGCGCTCGAGGTGGTGCTCACCAAGCTGCACGCCGGCGGCAAGTTCGGCGGTGGCGGGTACAAGGTCTCAGGCGGCCTGCACGGCGTCGGGCTGTCTGTGGTGAACGCGCTGAGCGAGCGGCTGTCAGTCGAGGTGTACCGCGAGGGCAAGGTGCACGGTCAGGACTACGTCCGCGGTGTTCCCAACGGACCCGTCGCTGTGAAGGGCAAGACCGACAAGCGCGGCACGATGGTGCGGTTCTGGCCCGATCCGGAGATCTTCCCGGAGCGCGGATTCTCCTGGGAAACGGTGGCAACGACGCTTCGCAGCTACGCGTTTCTCAACAAGGGCATCACCATCATGCTCGTCGACGAGCGCCGGTCGCTCACGTACACCTTCCACTTCGAGGGCGGCATCCAGGCCTTCGTCAAGTACCTCAACGCCAATCGCAACGTCGTCAATGCGCGGCCGATGTACGCGGAGCGGGAGGTCGAAGGCAACGTCGTCGAAATCGCACTGCAGTACCAGAACAGCGCGTTCACAGAGCACGTGCTCGCGTTCGCGAACAACGTGCATACCGAAGAAGGCGGTTCCCACGTCACCGGTTTCCGCGGCGCACTGACCGCGACGCTCAACAAGTACGCGCGCAAGGCGTCCATCCTCAAGGAGCAGGATCCCAACCTCACCGGCGACGACGTGCGTGACGGACTGACCGCCGTCATCTCGGTGAAGTTGCGCGAGCCGCAGTTCGAGGGCCAGACGAAGACGAAGCTGGGCAACAGCGAGGTCGCAGGACAGGTGTCGGCGGTGCTGAGCGAGGGGCTCACCCAGTACCTCGAGGAGAACCCGGGCGACGCCAAGAAGATCATCGAACAGTCGCTGACCGCTGCACGCGCGCGGCAGGCGGCCGCGAAAGCGCGCGACATGGTGGTGCGCAAAGGACTCCTCGAGTCCGCGACGCTCCCGGGCAAGCTGGTCGACTGCAGCGAGCGTGATCCCTCGCAGTGCGAGATCTTCATCGTGGAGGGGTTGTCCGCCGGTGGCACCGCGAAGGAAGCGCGCGAGCGACGCAACCAGGCGATCCTGCCGTTGCGCGGCAAGATCCTCAATGTCGAGAAGGCGCGTGCTGACAAGATCCTCAGCAGCGAAGAGATCAAGGTGCTGATCACCGCCCTCGGAACAGGGTTCGGCGACACCTTCAACGTGGACAAGCTCCGCTATCACCGCGTCGTGCTCATGGTCGATGCGGACGTCGACGGCTCGCACATCCGCACGTTGCTGCTCACGTTCTTCTGGCGCCACCTGCGACCGGTCGTGGACAGCGGCTTCCTCTATCTCGCGCAGCCGCCGCTGTACAAGCTCGAGAAGGGCAAGCAGACGGAATACGCGTATAGCGACGGTGAGCGCGACCAGAAACTGAAAGCCATGGGCGGGCGCCCGAAGGTGGCGCGATACAAGGGGCTCGGCGAGATGAACGGCGAAGAGCTCTGGAACACGACGATGGATCCCGAGCACCGTGTTCTCTTACGCGTCGACGTCGACGACGCGCTCAAGGCCGACGACATCTTCGACCGCCTCATGGGTAGCGATGTGGAGCCACGCAAACGGTTCATCCAGACCCACGCCAAGAGCGTGCGCAACCTCGACGTCTGATGGATCAGCGTGTCGGTCGCGTCGCCGTCGACGCGATGGGCGGTGACAACGCGCCGGACGAGATCGTTCGTGGTGCCGTCCGTGCAGCGAATGAGCTCGGCGTCCCAGTGACGCTGGTCGGGCAGCGGGAAGTCATCGAGGCGGCCATAGGGTCTGATCCCGCGAGCGTCGAGATCGTCGATGCGCGTCAGGTCGTCGAGATGCACGAGCATCCGGCCAACGCCGTGCGCGCCAAGCGCGACTCCTCCATCGTGCGCGCGTGTCAGCTCGTCGCCGACGGCACGGCAAGTGCCGCGGTGAGCGCCGGAAACAGCGGTGCCATGCTTGCTGCCGCCCTGTTCACGGTGAAGCGCATCGCCGGGATCGCGCGCCCGGCGATCGGCGCCGCCTTTCCGAGCGAATCCGGTCGCACGTTCATCCTCGACGTCGGCGCAAACACGGATTGCCGGCCGGAGTGGCTGGCACAGTTCGCCACGATGGGCGACATCTACGCATGTTCGATGATGTCCATCGCCGAACCACGCGTGGCGTTGTTGAGCAATGGCGAGGAGGCCGAGAAGGGATCAGAGCTCGTGCAGGCGGCGCGACCCCTCCTCGAGGCGCTGCAGCTCCGGTTCATCGGAAACGTCGAGGCCAAGGACATCTTTCGGGGAGCCGCGGACGTCGTGGTGACGGACGGGTTCACCGGCAACGTGGTCTTGAAGACTGCCGAGGGTGTGGGCGAGTTTCTGTTCAGCGCAATCAGCAAGCAGGCGCGCGCCAGCACGACGGGAAAGATCGGCGGCGCGCTGCTGAAGCCGAAGCTTCGTCCACTGCGCGACACCATCGACTACCGCAAGACGGGCGGTGCCTTGCTGCTCGGCGTCGCCGGAGAGATCGTCATCGCGCACGGCCGCTCCGACGCCGAGGCAATCGTCAACGCAGTCCGCGTCGCCAGTGAGGCGATCGCGTCGGACGTGAGCGGCCGCATCGCGTCCGCTGTTCGTGCCACGGGTGACGCCGCGACGGCGCCACGGACCGGCGTCGACGGCGGCCATGCCGCCAGCAGCCGGGAGGTGGGCGCCGTTGCGGTGACAGGACCCGCGGCGCAGGAGGAGGTGCACTGATGGCGGTGTACGAACCCGGCGCGATCCAGCCGATCGACCTCGAGCAGGAGATGCGCGCGTCGTACATGGACTACGCGATGAGCGTGATCATCAGCCGCGCCCTCCCCGAGGTGCGCGACGGATTGAAGCCCGCTCAACGCCGCATTCTGTGGGCAATGCTCGATACCGGCATGACCGCAGGCGCGCGCTATCAGAAATGCGCTGCGGTTGTCGGTGAGGTGCTGGGGAAATATCACCCACACGGGGACACGGCTGTGTACGACACGTTGGTGCGACTCGCGCAACCGTGGGTGATGCGTTATCCGCTCGTCGATGGACAGGGCAACTTCGGCTCTATCGATGGTGACCCAGCGGCGGCCTACAGGTACACCGAAGCGCGAATGACGGCGGTGGCCATGTCGCTGGTCGAAGACATCGAGAAGAGCACCGTCGATTTCGGTCCCAACTTCGCGAACGTTGAAGGTGTTCGGGAACCGAGAGTCCTGCCGTCGCTACTCCCCAATCTCCTCGTCAACGGCGCCAGCGGGATCGCGGTCGGAATGGCGACAAACATCCCGCCGCACAACCTCAACGAGGTGTGCGAGGCCGCAATGCGACTCATCGACGATCCTGAGGCGACAACCGAAGACCTCATGCGCATCGTGCGCGGACCGGATTTCCCGACTGGCGGCATCATCTATGCGCGTGACCTGGCCAATGTCTACGGCACCGGTCATGGTCGCGTCGTCATGCGTGCGCAGGTCGATTTCGAGGAGTCGAAGTCGGGCCGCGAGCAGATCATCGTGCGCGAGCTCCCGTACCAGGTGAACAAGGCGCGGCTGATGCAGACAATTGCCGACCTCGTCAACGATCGCAAGATCGAGGGTATCGCGGACCTCCGCGACGAGTCGGGTCGTCACGCAGCGGTGCGCATCGTCATCGAGCTCAAACCCTCTGCGCGGCCGCACACGGTGCTGAACAACCTCTACAAGCACACGCAGCTGCAGACCACATTCGGCGCCCTGATGCTCGCCATCGTCGACGGACGGCCTCAGGTGCTCGGCCTCAAGGCGCTGCTGCAGTACTACATCGACCACCGGCGCGACGTCGTCACCCGGCGCACGCGGCACGATCTCGAGCAGGCGCGCGAGCGCGCACACATCCTCGAGGGACTCCTCAAGGTTCTCGATAACCTCGACGAGACCATCCGCATCATCCGCGCGGCACAGGACGAGAAAGCGGCGCAGAGCGCGTTGGAACAGCGGTTCGAGCTCACCGAGCGCCAGTCGAAGGCGATCGTCGATCTTCGACTCGGCCGTCTCACGCGACTCGAGTCGAGCAAGATTCGCGAGGAATATGCCGCGTTGATCAAGGAGATCGCGCGGCTCGAGGACCTCCTGGCCAACCCGCGGCTCATCGACGGTGTCGTGAAGGACGAGATCAGCGGCCTCAAGAAGAAGTTCGGTGACGCGCGCAGGACGGAGATCCGTCACGACGAGCTCGAGATGAACGAGGAGGACCTCATCCCGCGGGAGCAGGTCTTCGTGACGCTCACCCATCGTGGGTACATCAAGCGCCTGCCACTCGACGCGTATCGCATGCAGCGCCGCGGCGGCAAGGGTGTCGTCGGCGCCCGAAGGTCAACCGACGAAGATTACATCGAGCATTCGACGACGGCGAACACGCACACCGACATGCTGTTCTTCACCAACCGCGGCCGCGTTTTTCGCGTGCGCACGCACGAGATTCCGGACGTCAAGCGCCAGGCGAAGGGGATTCCCGTCATCAACTTGATCGAGATCGATCAACGCGAGAAGGTGACGGCGCTCATCGACATGGAGCAGTTCAGCGATGAGCAGTACCTGGTGATGGTGACGAAGCTCGGTCAGATCAAGAAGACGCCGGCCGCCGCCTATTCAGCCGTGCGACGCAACGGTCTCATCGCCATCAAGCTCGAGGACGGTGACGAGCTCAACTGGGTGCAGCGATCGTCCGGTGGCAACCAGCTGTTGGTGGTGACGCGGCAAGGCAAGGGCGCCCGCTTCACCGAGAAGGAAGTTCGTCCGATGGGTCGCGACACCATGGGCGTCGGCGCGATGCGCCTGCGCAAGGGCGACGAGGTCGCGGGATTCGACATCGTGAATCCCAAAGGGCACGTGCTCGTCGTCACCGAGAACGGCTTCGGCAAGCTGACGCCGATGTCGGATTACCCGGTCAAGAGCCGCAACATCCAGGGCGTGTACACCGTCGACCAGAACGCCATTCCGAAGATCGGCGAGATCGTCGGCATGCGCGTCGTCGAGGATCTGTCGGAGGAGATCATGGTCATCTCTACGATGGGACAGGTCATTCGCATCCCGCTCGAAGAGGTGCGCGTGTCCGGCCGTCAGACGCGCGGCGTGATCATCATGCGACTCGACGACAGTGATCGCGTCGCGTCGATTGCCGGTGTCGGTACTCCGGGTACCCTCGAAGCCTGAGCTCGTCGCTTCCCCGCCGCATCAGTCGCGCTCGGCGACGAACAAGCAGGAGTCGCCGAACTCGTGCCACAGATACCCATGCGCAAGAGCGTCGACGTACGCGCGGCGCACGGTGTCACGACGCACCACAGCGGCGAGCAACTCAAGGTGGGTCGAGCGCGGTTCGTGCCATCCCGTGATGAGCGCATCGATCGTGCGAGCACGCCGGGATGGGGAGAGCACCAGGTCTGTCCAACCTGACGAAGCGACCACGGCGCCGTCATCACCCGCGGCGCTCTCCAGTGCACGCACCACGGTCGTTCCCACAGCAACCACACGTCCAGCGCCGCGGCGGCACGCGTTGACGATACGTGCGGTCGACCGTGGAACGTCGAACCACTCGGCGGGCGGCGCCTCACCAATTTCGAGCGACGACAGCCCGGTGTGCAGCACGATCGGGGCGATCACGATGCCCCGCGCCACGAGATCCGTGACAAGTGCAGTGCTGAACGGACGGCCGGCGCTCGGCATCTCCGAGCTACCGGGGTGACGCCCGAACACGGTCTGATACGCGGAGAGTGGCCATCGCTCGTTTCCATGCGAATAGCTGATCGGGCGCGCGTTTGCCTCTAGCCAGCGTGCAAACGAACCGGCGGTCTTGACGCCAATTCGCCAGAAACGTCGGTGCGAGTCGACCGGTGCCTCCAGTACGACTTCCCCTCCGTCTGCGACCACCAGGCGGTCGCCGAGCGACATGTCCCGCACGGGACCGTGCTGGTCGAGCGTACGAACCTCGGCCAGCCACGTGCCGCGCGGCTGTGCGGCGAAGTGCACCACGACGTGATCGCGGTTGGGTCGCAGGGCGTCGGCCGCAGCTGCAATCGTCGCCGATGCGTTGACCACGACAACATCACCCGCTTCCAGGAACCGTGCAAGCTCGTGAAAGTTCGCATGCTCGACTCCGTCGTGCTGCACCACCATGAGGCGGACACCGTCACGCGCCAGACCACGCGTTTCCGGCGGCTGCCGCGCGATGCGCGGACCAGCGATGACGATGTCGTCGAGCGAGACGTCGGCGACGGGCGTCACCCTGCCAACGCCGCGGCCAGCAGATCTGCAGCGCGATAGCGACCACTCGCCGGGCGCTCGTCGAGCAATCGCAGCAACGCCGGCACCACCGACTCGGGCGGCGGCCGGTCGGAGATGTCCTCACCTGGATAGGCGCGCTGATGCATGACGGTCCGCATGTCGCCGGGATCGAACGCGTACGCGCGGATCGTCGGCACCTCAGCGGCGAGCACACTGGTGAGCTGATCGAGCGCCGCCTTCGACGCGCCGTATCCACCCCATCCGGGATATGCCTCCACCGCGGCGTCAGAGCTCACGTTGACGACAGTGCCCTCGCGCGCCTCGAGCGTCGGGAGCAGTAGCTGGACCAGCGCGAGTGGCGCGAGCACGTTCACGCCGAAGACTGCGTCGAGATCGTCGATCGCGTACTCGCGCAGCTGCGGCAGCGGACTCGGCCCGAGCTCGCTGGCGTTGTTGGCCAACAGGTCGAGACCCCCAGCGCTGCGTACAGCGTCTGCAACGGCGGCGCGGTGACCCGCGTCGGCAACGTCGCCGGGGATCGCGATGACGTCGGTCGACGCCGCGAGCGCCGCGCGGGCGTTCTCGAGCTCGTCCGAGCCACGCGCGTTGACGATCAACTTCCAACGACGCGCCGCAAGCGCGGCGGCCAATGCTCTTCCAAATCCCTTCGATGCACCGGTGATGACAGCAACAGGCATGGCGCTCATACTAGAAGTTGAAGTAAACTTCAAGTCAACCCACCAGCACGGACAAGCGATGGCCGACCTTCTCACCATCACCCAGATCGCTGAGCGCAGCGGATTCGCTCCCTCAGCGTTGCGCTTTTACGAGCGGGCAGGCCTGATCCGTGCCGACCGAAGCCCGGGCGGGCGTCGCCGCTTCCCGCGCAGCGTGCTGCGCCGCCTCGCCTTCATCCGCGCCGCCAGGCACGTCGGGTTGTCCCTCGACGAGATTCACGATCAGCTCGCGCGGCTGCCGGACAGCCGCACGCCGACGCGCGCGGACTGGGTGGCGATCTCGGAAGGCTGGCGCAAGCGACTCGACTCGGAGATCGAAGCGCTGACCGCCTTGCGCGAGGGCCTCACGTCCTGCATCGGCTGCGGCTGCCTCTCGCTGCAGCGCTGCAAGGCGTCGAACCCCGGCGACGTCGCCGCCCGCTACGGGCCGGGCGCGGCGTACCTCCCGCGTCGACTCAGAGAGCCGCTAGCGCACCCATAGCCGGTGGGTGAAGCCGACGAAGCACCGCGCCGGCCGACCGCCGACTAGGAGGTCTTGCCGATCTTGAAGATCTTGGTGCTGCAGACCGGGCAGGTGCCGGTGGTCGCAGGCTTGCCGTTCTTCATCGTGATCGCCTGCGGGTTCTGCAGCTCGCGCTGCTGCTTGCACTTCAGGCAGTAGCCGGTGGCCATAGCCTCTCCTTTGTGGTCGGTTGAAATGCCGGATACGGGCCCCAGGCCAGCTTGGGCGGCATTCTAACCTGAGTTCAGCCGAATTGGGCCCCAATTCGAAAACACGCGTCCGGATCGTCCCGCCGTTGGCCGCCTTGCGGCAGCGGCCGCCGCCTGGTTACACCGGCGCAGCGGTTGCCGCGAGGTGCTTTCGGAAGAAGGCGATGGTCCGCCCCCACGCCTGTTGCGACGCCTCCGGCTTGTGCACCTCCGGCCGGGTGTCGTTGAAGAA
>JBHEMA010000047.1:0-3581 GCA_046262795.1 Candidatus Dormibacteria bacterium
CTGCCACGATGCCACCCCACGGCCCGACGCCAAGGCGGCGCGCGACGCACACGACGAGCATGCCGATCACCAGCACGAGCAGCGCGGATGGCAGCGCCAGCGCGGCTGCAGGTGATGCCCCGAGCGTCATGAGCGTCGCGGAGTGGAAGTCGGGCAGGAACGGGTAGATCAGCGCCGTGCCGCTGAACAGCGGGTTGGTGAAGCCGTCGTTCTGCGCTACCGCGAAGCTCGATGCCGTGGTGAGGTGCTGCGACCAATCGGCCCAGACGGTGGTGTACCCGGAGGCGAGCGCGCCGCTGTCGCTGTAGAGCGTGCGGGCGAAGATGACCGCGACGATGGCCATTGCGACGACGCTGAGGGCCACGGCGCCCCACGCGCGCGATGGATCGCCGCGCCAGAACGCACGGGCGCCGGCAAAGGACAACCGCCAGCTGCGCAGCGCATCGCGCTTGAACACTCGCGCCGCGACCGCCGTGAGGATGACGATCGACGGTCCGCCCAGGACCGTGGCGCTTGACAGCCCCGCTGCAATCGAGACTGCGTACGTGAGAGCGCTGCTGGCGATGATGCCGGTGACCACGGCGAGGAGCGTTCGCTCGAGCAACGTGAGCGGCGTCTGCACCGCACCGGCAAGCACGACGCCGGCTCCGAGTGTCAGCAGGGTGACGCCGACGAGCTGGGGCGCTACCAACCGGTGTCGACCCAGATGCGCATCGCATGGTCAGCAGAGCTCAATGGCGCCGCCGTCCACACCGGGTAGAAGAACACGAAGGCGGCGAGCACAACCGCCACGGCGCCGTACGCGACCGGCGCCAGCGCGAGCGTCCATCGTCCCACGGGAATCCTGATGCGCCTGATTGCGGTGAGCCCGTAGGCCAGCGCGAGCACGGCGAAGATCAGCATGCCCAGCGCGTGATAGAAGAAGAGCACGCGTGCCGCGTTGCCGACGACCCACATCATCCAAGCGGTCACGTAACCGAGCACGATGAACGCCGGCACGAACGTGCGCGACACGACCGCGCTGACGACCGCCCCTGCGGCGAACAGGACCATGCCGGCTAACGCCACGTAGAGCCCCGGACCGGGGAACACACGCGCGATCTCGTACTGCGGCGAGGGTTGCAGCTGAAACTTCGACGCGAACTCGGCGGCGGTGTACGAGGTGTTGAAGTTGTTGGGATCGTGGTATCGCTGCGCAACGGCGAACAGCACGATCATGGCGACCAGCGAAACCACACCGAGCGCGCCTAGGCCGAGGCGCCAGAGCGTGGGACCGCGCGTCATGCGCCACACGCAGAAGAGCAGCGCCGGTATGGCCAGCCACCACACCACCGGATTGCCCATGTCCGTGATCGACGAGACCGGCGCGTCCGGCGGTTGTCCGGTGTCGTAATAGAACAGCACCGGATGCTCCATCACCGGCCACGTGTACCAGCGCGACGAGTACGGGTGGCTGTGACACTCCTCCTCGTGGTACCGGATGGACGCGGCGTTGATCTCGTAGATGTTGTAGATCGCCTGCCCCGGGTTCGGCAACATGACGAAACCGACGTGCGCTGCCGGCGGCGTCAGCGGCGGTTGCAGCGCGTTGCCGACAAGACCGGCGTTCGCGGGATTGCAGTCGGTGAAGAAATAGACGTCGTCGTGCTCGATGGTGAGGTAGCGCGACCAGCACGCGAAGAACACGCACACCATGAGGACACCCGCAGCGAGGTAGTGCAGTGCCGCGCGCGACCCGGCCGCGTCACGCCACAGCACTGTCTCGATCCGCCGCGGTCCCGCAAGCAACCGCAATTTCGGCACCGCCGCCGCGAGGTATGGCGCCAACCCACGGAAGAGGACCAGCGCCGCGCCGACGACCAGCGGCGCAAGCGCGGTGAACTTGGCTCCGAACGCAAGTCCGCCAACAGCTGCCATGACGTACAGCGTTCGTCGCCACTGCTTGCGTGTCCGCGCCTGCCAGTGCAAGAGGAAAACGTAGTAGAAGAGCGCGACAAAGAAGATCGCGATGATGTCGATCACGCCGGTACGCGACTCGACGAAGGCGAGCCCGTCGAATGCCATGAACGACGCGGCGGCGACGGCGAAGAACCGGTCGTGGCGCAACCTGCGGGCTATCAGGTAGATGACTCCGACGAGCAGGCTGCCAAAGAAGATCGTGCTGGCGCGCCACGTCCAGGTGTCGAATCCCCACCACGCGATTGGTGGCGCCATGAGCAGCTTCGCCAGCGGCGGCTCGGGATCGAAGTACGACACCGCAGGCTGCGCGAGGTCCTTGGATGCATCGACGGGGAAATAGATCTCGTCGAAGACGTAGCCACAGTGGTTGACCTCGCTGTAGCTGGGACCGACGGGCACCGTCGCGCACTCTGTGGCGTTGAAGGGATAGCCGACGCCGTACGCGCCGACGCCACCGTTGCCGCTCAGAAAATCGGGGAAGATCGGGCTGGCGAGCCGGAACACAAACGACACGACGATGAGCACCGCGATCGCGATGACATCGAAGCGGTCGATGTCGAGAAAGCCACGCAGCCCCGCGCGCACGAGCGGCGCTTCACCGTCGCTCGACACGCCGGCGTCGGCCGGTTGTGCGTCCGCCGAAACCTGTTCGAAAGGTGCGGCATCGTCTTCAGAGTGCTTGCTTAACATCTATTTACAAAGATTCATGGGTCCTTTACTGCATTCGAAAGACCTACTGGCTACAGTCGAAAGGGCCTGGACCGCTGGTTCGGGCTGAACTTGAAACTCATTCCCTTCCTGAAAGGCCGGAGGGTTCGCCCTCCGGTCTTTTCTTTTGCCGTCACACATGGCTGGCTCGGGTGCGAACGCGCTTGAGGGCTGCCAGCCAGTCTTCGTAGGGCTGCTGCGGTCGTGCTCCCGGCGTCGCCGGCTCGAATCGCCGCCCCGGAGACCAGCTCGAAGCCACCGCCTCGGTGCCGTCGACGAGCCCTTCGCCGACCGCGGCGAGCATCGCGGCACCGACGGCCGTCGCCTCGGCCGTGGCAGCGCGAGCCACCGGGATCCCGAGAACGTCCGCTTGAAACTGACAGAGGCCATCCATCTGGCTGGCGCCGCCATCCACCCGCAGCTCGTGGAAGGCGATACCGGAAGCGCGCTCCATCGCCTCGACCACATCCCTGGTGCGAAAAGCCATCGCCTCGACCACGGCGCGCACGAGGTGCGGGCGCGTGACACGTCCGGACAGCCCGACGAAGGCGCCGCGGGCGTCGGGATCCCACCACGGCGCCCCGAGGCCCGCGAGCGCGGGGACAAAGTGGCAGCCGGCGGCGTCGCCGACAGAGTCGAAGAGCGCGCCCGCCTGCTCCGGAGCGTCGATCACTCCGGCACTGACCAGCCAGCGAAGTGCTGCGCCCGTGACGAAGATGCTGCCCTCGAGGGCGTACGTGGTCGTGCCGGCGGCGCGCCACGCGATGGTCGCGAGCAAGCCCTCGCCGGGATCGGGCGCGTCGTTACCGACGTTCGTGAGCACGAATGAGCCGGTGCCGTACGTGTTCTTGCTCATCCCGGGACGCAGGCACGCTTGGCCGAAGAGCGCCGCCCGCTGGTCGCCCGCGATGCCG
>JBHEMA010000048.1:0-10827 GCA_046262795.1 Candidatus Dormibacteria bacterium
CCGGTGCGCGCCGTCGCCTTCCAGTTCATGGCGCGGAGCGGATCGTCCGGCACCGCCTCGCGCACGCGCTCGAACTCGGTTCCCTCGGTGCGCAACCGCAACGTGCGGACACCGAGCTCGGCGAGCTGCCCGCGGCGAGCGAGTGCCTCGTAGACCCGTACCGCGCTGACATCAGCATCGACGTGCACCGATTCCTCGGTGCGTGCGGCGAATTGGCGCCAGCCGAGGCGCCACGGTCCCTCGATGCGCAGCACGGTGCGCCCAAACTCCAGCTCGCCGCGTCGTTGAGGCGTGACCGAGTACTCGATCGTCCCCGGCAACGTCGTCCGCCATTCGGTGCGCGACGGATGTGCCGCCGGAGGACACTCGTCACGGACGCGTGCGTGACCCCCGCCCGAGCGCACATGGAGCACGAGACGGTTGACGGCGCCCACCGAAAGCAGGTTGTCGTGCTCGCGGCGCACTGTGACTGCGCGCACGCGGGGGGCGCGGCGTGAATCCGCGTATACCAGCGCAGCTACGACCACGAACGTCGCCAGCCCAGCTGCATACAGGGCGGGCAGCGCCGCACCCGCTGCCAGCAAGGCGAGCGCAGCCAGCAGCAGCGCGAAGCCGCGCCAGGTCACGCCGTCAGCGCGGCACCGGCACGCGACCGAGCGCGCGCTGCACCGCCGCCACCTCGCTCACACCCTGGATCTCCGCTTCGGGCCGCCGCACCATGCGGTGTCGCAGCGCGGGCACGCAGATCTCCTTGACGTCGTCCGGCACGACGTAGTCGCGTCCCTGCATCGCGGCCATCGCCTTGGCGCCGTGCAGCAACGCGATCGACCCGCGTGGGCTCGCCCCAAGGCTCAGGTCCGGGCTGTTCCGCGTCGTCGCGACGATCGCGGCGATGTACCCCAGGATCTCATCGCCCACGCGCACGGCTGAGACCTCTCGGCGCGCGCTGGCCAGTGAGTTCTCGTCAACAACGGCGTTAACGCCCGCGGCAGCGAGGTCGTGCGGATCGAAGCCAGCGTCGAAGCGGCGCAGCATCACTGTTTCCGCAGCGGGATCCGGCGTCGGAACCTCGAGCTTGAAGAAGAAGCGGTCGAGCTGTGCCTCCGGAAGCGGATACGTCCCCTCGTACTCGACCGGGTTCTGAGTCGCCACGACGAGGAACCGGTCGCCGAGCGGCATGCTGCGCGCGTCGGTCGTCACCTGTCGCTCCTCCATCGCCTCCAGCAACGCGGCCTGCGTCTTCGCCGGAGCGCGGTTGATCTCATCGGCGAGCAGCGTGTCGGTGAAGATCGGGCCGGGGCGGAACTCGAAGGTGCCGCTGTCTGCGCGGTACACGCTCGTGCCGATGATGTCGGAGGGCAGCAGGTCGGGCGTGAACTGCACGCGGGTGAACCGCGCCGACAGCGCCGCCGCGAGGCTGCGGGCGATGAGCGTCTTCGCGGTGCCGGGCACGCCTTCCAGCAGCACGTGCCCGCGCGAGATGAGCGCCACGAACAGCCCGTCGATGACGTGCTGCTGGCCGACGACGGCACGGCCGAGCACATCGTGGACCCGCGTTCGGAGGCCTGCGGTGATGGAGGACGCCGTCACGGCCGCCATTGTGCTGGCGTGGGCCACGCCTCCTCCGCGGCAGCGACGTCCCGCGCGAGCCGCAGCAGCGCGCGCTCGTCCGGTGCTGCGCTCTCGAGCCGGCGGGCCCGAGCCAGCAGTGCGGCGGTCTCACCGGCACGCGGTTGATCCGCCGCGGCCAGCGCGCTGACGAAGGCATCGTCGTCCAGCTGCCAGGCGACGCCGGACACGGCGCCGATGCGACGCTTCAGCTCGTCGGCATAGCGGCCCGCCACCATGCCTCGGCGGCGTGAGCGCGCAAACAGGTCACCGAGCGCGTTGACGTAGGTGGTCGCCGAGGGTGCTGCGGCACCTTCTGCCGGCGCGGGCCGGCCCAGGCGCCGGCCGTTCAACGCAAACGCGACGATGAGAAGAAGGGCCGCCAGCGCCGTGCCCAGTCCGATCGGGCCGCCGAAGATGGCGTCGGCACCGCCCGCTCCGCCGCCTTCGCCGTGGTGCACCACGCCGAAGGCGATGTGGCCGCCCCGCGCGAGCTCGAGGAGGCTCAGCACGAAGTACGCGGAGTCGTCGTGCCGCAACCCGTCGTTGGACAGCGGCGCCGAGTCCGCGAGCACGAACGCGCGGCCCTGACCAAGCGTCGTCGCGGCCGCCACGACCTGGCCGTTCTCGCGCAGCAGCGGGACGGCCGGCGGTTGCTCGAACAGTGCGAGCCCGGGTCCGACCGGGACGGAGCGCACCTTGCCCGCGGGATCGAAGGGCTGCGCGGGCGTTGCGTTGCCGGGAGACACGGTCGTGTCGACCTGTACCTGCAGGCGCTGCAACAACGGCGCCGCCGTCCTGATCGTCTCGGCGTCGAGCACCAACAGCAGATCGCCGCCACCTCGCACGAACGTAGTGATGGCGTCGAGCTCATGGACGTCGAATTCGATCGTGGGGTCGTACTCCACCACGACGTCCGCGCCGCTGGTGGAGAAGGTGTCGCTGACCCGGCTCACGGGCAACCCGAGTCGCTCCAACCACGTGTACAACGCGAGCGTACCCAGCTTGCCGGCGGATCGAGAGGACGGATCGTTGTCGTCGGAGGGCGGCACCGCGCTCACCACGGCAAGGAGCCCGAGGATGAGCAGCGCTGCGGCCAGCACGAGCAACGGCTGCAAGGCGCGCCTCATGCCGCGTTGACCGGAGCGCGCCGCTTCGCCGCAGCGCGCACGGCCTCGCAGCGAACGCGCGCGCGGTCCCAATCTTCACGCGTCACGGTCATACCCGAGTACCACGCGGTATCGAACGAGTCGGCCACCGGCGCCAGCACGGTGATGAGCACCGCGTCGCCCTGTGTCGCGCGCAGCAGCTCGCGAGTCGTCCACGATGGATCGACGGCGAGGCGTCCGCGGCGTGCGACCTCGAGCAGTGCAGACCGAAACGCACGGCGCACCGCCTCGCGATACTCACCGCGGGATGCCGCTTGCATCGCGACCGCCCACTCGCGACCAGGATCGTCGGTGTCACCGGGTGGTTCGTCACTGATCCGCGCGGCCCGGCCGGCGCGCACCGCGCGCACGCGCCACCACGTGAACACGGCGACAAGCAACAGCATGACCCCGCCGAGCAGGATCGCACCCGCAGGCCCGAGCGCTTGCGCCGCCTGCCTGAAGAGTGATGCAAACCAGTCCGCGATGCGGCTCAGCAGGCTCTCCGAGGGCGGAGGTTGATCGAGTCCGGCGAAGTCTCGTGAGCCGTACACCTGCGTCAGCGCAGTCCGCGCCGGCGACACGTCCGCGTTGCACACCGCACCGGGCGGTAATGCCAGCGCTGCGGTGATGTCGCCGAGCTCCGCGCGAGCGTCACCCACATCCGGTGGCGTTGCGCTGATGTCGTTGACAATCGGCGTCAAAGCCTGCGACGCAGGTGGATAGCTCGTGATGGCGTCGTGGAGCGCGTCCAGGGCATTCGACGTCTGCGGTGGCGACGCCGACAGCTGGCTCTGTGCGCGTTGCAGCGACGCGAGATAGTCGAGCGCGGCACACGACGCGCTCACCGTCGCGCTGCGCAGCACGCCGCCGCACACGATGAGCAGCACGGCAAGCGCGGCGGCGATGTGGCGCCTCACAGCGACTGCGCGAGCATCTCGATGTCGAACGCTTCCTTGCGTATGCGGGCGTCGTAGTACAGCAGCGTGAGCGCGATGTACATGATGGGACTGACGAACACGGCGGCGACCGCACTTGCCACCTGCTGCACGATGAACCGGCCGTTGGCGTCGAGCGCCGTCCCTGCCACGCCGAGAATCAGGCCGAGGATGCCGCCGATGATCGCGGTGATGAGGATGACGAGCGCGAGGATGCCAAAGATGCGCCAGAACATGGCGTGAACGAGCCGCCAGCTTCGCGCCAGACCGCGCACGCCGGAGAGGTGTTCGAGCACGATCGCGGGCGCGGTCAGTGAGGTTTGGACATACACCCACACGGCGAGGACCAGGGCGCCGATGCCGAGGACGAGCGCGACAGGAAGGGCGATCACTCCCGCCACTGCGGCGAACAGCGCGATCACGAGCGCAGCGGCAAGGATGAGGACGGCTGCGCCGAAGAAGAGGATCAGGCTCTGCACGACCAGTGCGCCCAGGCGGCGTAGCGCCGCGGCGTACGACGTTGCGATGCTCGCCGGGCGGTCGAGGTACCTGTCGCTGACCGCGCGCGTGGTCGCGGCGACCGCGAGTGGCTGCACCACGAGCGCAGAGATCAGTCCGAGCAGCAGCGACACCAGCGCCACCGCACCGGCGATGCCGAACAGCTGCTGCAGCTGTGAGTCGCTCGGCGCGACGCCGGGAGTTGAGAGCGAGTTGGACGCGTCCTGCAGGCGCCCCTGCAGGTCGGCGAACCCGGACACCTGAAAGGCCACGTACCGCAGGGCGGCAAACGGTACCTGCACCAGCGCGCTGATGGCGGCGATAAGCACGAAGTTGCGGCGGTACAGCGAGAAGACGGCGTCCAGGAGCTCGCCGACATTCATCGAGCGGAACCGCCCGGAGCCGAGCTGCTGCGGCATGGCGACGTGCGGATGCCAGCCGTATGGCGGCGGGTACCAGACCGGTGGAGGGCCCCACGGCGGCGGCGGTGGGGGCGGTGGCGCCGGCTCCTGCTGCGAGGCGTCGGCCATGTCGCTACATTGTGAGGCCAGCGTTGGGGCCGGGGCGGCGGTACTCTGACGCACTCGCAATCGTGCCAATGATGACTGTCCAACTTTTCGCATTCGGACGCCAGGCGACGGGATGAGAGCCCTCGTCGCGGATCCGACACTCACCGTCGCCGGGCGGCCCAACCGGACCGGGCGTGGCCGCGCGGCCGCTGCCCCGGTGCTGCCGCTCACCATCCGCGACGTCCGCACCCCGGAGCCGCTCATCCCCGGGTGGGTCCTGGTGCAGCCGGCGCTCTCAGGGATCTGCCGCGCCGACCTCGTGATGCTCGCCGGCGACGACGAGGACTCCGTGCTCACCGCGTACCACCGTCGTGGCGCGGTGGTGCCCGGGCACGAGATCGTCGGAGTCGTCGAGCGCGCCACGCACACGCGATGGGCGCGCGAGGGTCATCGCGTCATGGTCGAGCCGACGCTGCGCTGCGCGCACAAGGGGTTGCCGGAATGCCGCCGGTGTCGCGCCGGCGAGACCCAGCTTTGCGAGAACATGGACCGCGCCGGTGCGGTCTGCTCCGGCAGCGGCGTCGGCGCCTCCGAGGGCACCGGGGGCGGTTGGAGTGACGGCTTTCTCGTCCATGAGGACATGCTCGTCCCGGCCGATGGCATCTCGGACCAGCGCGGCGTGCTCGCGGAGCCGGCGGCGTCCGCGTTGCATGCGGCGATGCGCTGGATCCGGCGCGGTGATCGCGCGGTCGTCATCGGCTCCGGTGCGCTGAGCCGGCTGCTCGTGGCGACGTTGCGCCGGCTGTACCCCGACCTCGACATCACCGTGCTGTACGACGCGCGGAGCGCTTTCCGGCCACGGCTGGGTAAGCGCGCGCGACAACTCGGGCATGTCGGCGCGGACCAGGACAGTGACTTCGCGGCCATTCGCGCCCTCGGTGCGGCACGCGTGTGGCGCGGATACCCCGAGCAGCTTCTGCAACGCGTGGCCGAGCTGGTCGGCGCGCGGATGTTGCGCCCGACCATTGGAGGCATGCCAGTGCTGGACGCCGGCGTCGACGTCGTGTTCGACTGCCGCGCCAATCCCGCGAGCACCGACCTCAGCCTGCGCCTGCTGCGTGCGGGCGGCACGCTCGTCCTGTGCGGCAGCTCGTCGCGCCACGACATGGAATGGCCGCTGGTGTGGTCACGCGAGCTGACCGTGGCAGGCGCTGCTGCGTACGGCCGTGAGCCGAACGGTCGCCGCACGTTCGCGATCGTGCGCGAGTGGCTCACCGACACCGCGTTTCCGGTCGACAACATCGTCACGCACCGCTTTCCGCTGGAGGAGTACCAGCGCGCGCTCGACACCGCGATCGCCGGCATTGCCGCGGGCGCGGTGAAGGTCGTCTTCCAGGGACCCGTTGCGGCGCTGAAGACACGACGCACGCGAGCGGAGCACGACGAGGTGAACGGGGAGACTGACCTCTCCGAACCGGTGTTGCTCGAATCCACGGCTGCGCGCGTTCGCGCGCGCATGCCGAAGAACTAGCTCCTCGTTTTCTTCCGTTTGACCGCGGACACGATGCGGCGCACACCGGCGTTGTCGACGACCATGCGGGTTTCGCGCTTGCGATCACGTTTGCGCTGACGCGCGCGCTCCTTCGGCGGCACCTGCTCGTTGGTGTCGTCCGGCTTCGCCACCACGCGCCTCAGATCGGAACGGGGGCGTGGTGACGGTGCTGACGCCTCACCGCGACCGTGATCACGGCCCCCGCCGCAAGCGTGAATGCGCCACCGGCAAGCGCGCGAACGCGGTTGTCGACGAGCAGCCTGCGCGCTGAGGCCCATCGACGCCCGCGGACGGCGAGCGCGGTGGCGCGCGCGTAGAGACGGTCGCGTTCACGCGCGGTCAATGACTCTCGGTGCAAGACGGCCCGAACCTCGTCCGCGACCTGTACCAACGAGACGATGTCCGCGTCGACCTCGGCGGCCGTCGAGCTCTCGAGCGCCGCGTGGAGCAGCTCGACGTCGTCGGTCATGCGCCGTCCTCCGCGCGACGTTCCGCCGGCATCCGCGCGCCGAGCCTGCGCCGCATGGTCGTGAGCGCGCGGAACGTCAGCAGCTTCACCGCGCCCTCGCTGCGACCCATGATCTCGCCGATCTCGCGACACGTGAGCTCACCGCCGAAGCGCATCTGCACCGCCTGCCGCTGGTCGGCGGGGAGCGCGGCTACGGCCGCCCGCACCGTGCTCGCCCGGTCGAGCCGCTCCACCAGCTCGGCGGCATCGGGACCCTCGCCCGCCGTGTGCGGGTCGAGCTCGATCCATCCGGGCCGGCGGCGTTCGCGCGTCACCAGGTTGGTGGCGACGCGGTACAGCCACGCCGAGTACGGCACGCCCCGCCACTCGAAGCGCGGTAGCTCCTCGATCGCCTTGGCGAATGTCGCCGCGGTCACGTCCTCGGCTTGCTCCTTCTTCTTCGTGATGCTCATGACGTACGCGAAGATCTGGTCGACGTAGCGGTCGTACAGCGGCGCGAACGCCGCGGCATCCTGCTTTGCCGCCATGATCTGGCGCCGCTCTTCCTCGAGCTCTGCCGGCGTGCGATGTGTGGTCATGCCGTCGCCGGACCTCGAGATCGAGCGTGTGAACAGAATCGCCGAGCCGCCATGCCGGTTACGCCAGCGGTGCGCGCCTCAGCGTAGCTGCAGCTCGCGTCCGGCGTCGGCAAACGCCTCGAGCGCGCGGTCGAGTTGCTCGCGAGTGTGGGTCGCGGTGACGATGGTGCGGACGCGCGCGTGGCCACGCGGCACCGTGGGAAAACCGATGCCCTGGGCGAAGATGCCGCGCTCGAAGAGCATGTCGGAGAGCCGCATCGCCGTCGGCGCCTCACCGCACAAGACAGGCGTGATCGGCGTCTCGCTGCGGCCGATGTCGAAGCCGAGCTCGCGCAGGCCGTGCTTGAAGTGGCGCGTGTTCTCCCACAACCGATCGATCAACGACGGCTCGGTTTCGAGCACGTCGACAGCGGCGATGCACGCCGCGACAACAGCGGGTGGATGCGACGAACTGAACAGAAACGGCCGCGCTTTGTGAATCAGGTGGTTGCGCACGGTCTGCGACGCGCACACATACCCGCCGACGACGCCGACCGCCTTGCTGAGCGTGCCGATGTTCAGCGCAACGCGGCCGTGCAGGTTGAAATGGTCCGTCGTGCCGCGACCGTTACGCCCCAGGACGCCGGTGGCGTGTGCGTCGTCGACCATCACCGCTGCGTCATAGCGCTCCGCGCATTCGACGAGCTGGTCCAGCGGGGCGATGTCGCCGTCCATGCTGAAGACGCCGTCGGTGACGAGCAGCACACGGCGATATCCCTTTGCGCGCGCTTCCTTGAGCGCGCGGTCGGCATCGTCGACGTCCGTGTGCTCGTACAGGATGCGGTCGGCCTTGGTCAGCCGGATCCCGTCGATGATGCTGGCGTGGTTGAGCTTGTCGCTGACGACGCAGTCGCCGGAGTCGAGCATCGACCCGAGCACCCCGACGTTGACGGTGTAACCACTTTGAAATGTCAGCGCCGCCTCCGTGTGCTTGAAGGTCGCCAAGCGCTGCTCGAGCTCCTCGTGGAGCGTCCGCGTGCCCGCGATCGTGCGCACCGCGCCGGTGCCTGCTCCCCATTCGGCGGCAGCACGCTCGGCCGCGCTGACGAGACGCGGATGCGTGTTCAATCCCAGGTAGTTGTTGCTGGACAGGCTGATCAGGGGCCGATCGTCGATCTCGACCTCCGGCCCCTGCGCCGACTCGAGCACGCGCAGCGAGCGGTACAGCCCGTCGCGCTTCAGCGCTTCCAGATCCTCGTCGAGCGAGGCGTCGAGAGCACGGACGGCGTCCGACGTTCGCAGCTCAGTGACCATGCGTACACGATAGCGGCTCTTCACACGTGTGCCCCAGCACCGTGGTCGTTGCGCCCGGGGTGTTGTCGCAAGCGTCACCGCCACCCAGACCCGGACGCCGTGTTCAGCGACGTCAGGCCGGCGCCAGCGTCACCTTGCCGCAGCGGCCGGACTTCATCAGCTCGATCGCCGCGTCGATCTGATCGAGCGCGAATGAATGCGTGATCAGCGCGGCGACGTCGATGACGCCATCGCGCACGTACGCGGTCGTTCGTTCCCACGTCTGCGGCAGCTTGCGACCGACGACACCAAACAGCGAGAGCCCCTTCATGACGACGTCATTCGAGAGATCGATGACGTCGGGTTCGTCGCCGATGCCGAGCAGGCTGATCCAGCCGCCGGGCCGCACGATCCTGGTTGCGGACGCGACCGCGATCGACGAGCCGCTCATCTCCAACGCGCAGTCGATGTCGCCACCTGCGGCAGCGATCACCTCACGATCGACCGGTCCACTTCCTGCACGCACCACCGCAGACGCGCCCATGCGCTCGGCCAGCTCCAGCCGGTAATCGTTGCGATCGACCGCGATGACACGGTCTGCGCCGAGCACGCGCGCGACCGCGATCGACGCGCAGCCGAGCGGGCCGCAGCCAAAGACGACGACGTTGCGTCCTTCGACGTCGCCGTACGAGCAGGCGTGGACCGCGTTGCCGAACGGCTCCATCGCCGCGGCGACTGCGGGCGCAACCGTTGGCCCGACGGGATACACATTGGCCGCCGGCAGCGCGAGCAGCGACGCGAAGGCGCCGTCGACGTGTACGCCGAGGATGCGCGTGTTCTCGCACACGTGAAAGTCACCACGACGGCACTCCTCGCAGTGACCGCACACGATGTGTGACTCCACGGCGACGCGCGTGCCGATCGCGGGGCTGCGCACGCCGTCGCCCCAGGCGATGACCTCGCCGCACACCTCATGTCCCACCACGCGCGGGGGCTCCACGCGCGCTTGCGCCCACGGATTCCAGTCGTAGAGGTGGACGTCGGTCCCGCAGACCGACGCGGCCGCGACCTTGACCAGCACCTCGCCGGCTCCTGGCTCGGGCTCGGGCACCTCGCCGACGCTGAAACCGGCCGCGCGATGCGCTTTCAGAACCGCTTGCATGGCGCGCCGATTATGGACGGCCGGTGTGGGGTGGCACCGTCCGCGTCACGTCCGTCATGCGCGCCGAGACTGCATCGCATTCAGCGAGTCCGCGTGAGGAGTGACGATGCAGCTCGACGGAGTCGGACCGCCGGCGCCACGACCGGAGCGCCTGCCCGTGCAGGACCTCGGCGTGTACGAGCGCCACGGTGGCCACACGCTGCGGCGGCACGTCGACACGCGTCCGGGCGACGAGCTTCGTCGCATCCTCAGCGAAGGCGTCGCCGCCGCGGGACGTTTCCTCAATCGGCCGGTCGCGCAACGCTGCGTCGAAACGATCATCAATCGCCGCAGCGGCGACGTCACCGCATGGCGCGACGGTCCCGAATCGAACGTCCCGTTCACCTGCGTGGAGGACATGGGCCAGGTGATCGGGCGCTGCCTCACCTGGGACGACGTGTCGCACGGGCTCGTCCATCCCAAGCCGGTGACCGCCGTGCGTCTCGTGTTGCGCCGTCGTTCCGAGCTGCGCGGCGGTTTCACCGTCGTTACCGCGTATCCGACACGTGCACCGCGTCGCCGCCGCCGGCGGTAAGGAGGGCATCATGCACGGCACCATCGACATCGACGACACCGTCGCCCAGGCCTCGCGCGACTTTCCCGCGCTGGCAAAACTGTTCGGCGGCTACTTCCATCAGGACTGGCACGAGGAGCACGCCACCACGCAGGCCGCCGTGAGCGCGTTCCTGCGCGATGCGCCGCCGACCACGGCGGCGACCGCGGTTGCCGACCTCGACCGGCTGCTCGACCTGCACCTCGACGAGTCCGCATTGCAACGTGTGCTCAGCGAAGGGTTCGACTGCAACTACGTGCCCGAGGTGGACGAGCGACGTGTCGACCAGTGGTTGCTCCAGCTGCGTGACGCGCTCGAGCAGGGTGCGCGCGGCTGATCACCTGACGGGCGCGGCCAGAGCCCGTCGCGCCAGCGCAACGAAGTGCAGCACAGCGGTGGGCACGAGTGTCGGCAGCCCCGCGATCAGCGCCGCGAGCCAGACGGGACCGCCCGCCACGCGCACCCAGAACAGCGTGAAGAAGACGACGCCGGTGAGGAGGG
>JBHEMA010000049.1:0-4238 GCA_046262795.1 Candidatus Dormibacteria bacterium
GGGCAAGGACAACGTTACGTTCCACACCATCAACTTCCCCGCGACAATCATGGGATTCGACGAACCGTGGAACCTCGTCGACTACATCAAGAGCTTCAACTATCTGACGTACGAGGGCGGTCAGTTCTCGACGAGCCAGCACCGCGGCGTGTTCATGAACGACGCGCTCGACATGCTGCCTGCCGACTACTGGCGGTACTGGTTGCTGGCGAATGCGCCCGAGAGCGACGACGCATCGTTTACCTGGGAGGCCTTCGCGCTCGGCGTCAACAAAGACCTCGCAGGCATCTTCGGCAACTTCGTCACGCGCACGCTGAAGCTCATCGACAAGCGATTCGGTGCGGTGGTCCCGGAGGGCGGTGTTCCCGGCAATGACGAGACGCAGCTTTCGCGCGACGTCGACTCGGCGCTCGCCTCGTATGCGCAGGAGATGGACGCCATGCGCTTCCGCCCAGCGGCCTTCGCGCTGCGCATGCTGTGGACGAGCGGCAACCAGTACCTCGATCGCTGCGCACCGTGGAAGGAACCTGACGACGCGCGCGTTGCATGCATCCTGCGCACCGCGATCAACCTGGCGCGGATCGAAGCCGTCGTGTCGCAACCCTTTGTGCCCTTTGCCTGCCAACGGCTCATGGACGAGCTCTCGCTTAGCGACGACGAGCGGCGATGGCCGGCGGACGCAGCGTCCGCGCTGCAAGCCCTCACGCCCGGACGAGCACTGCACGTGGGAGACGCGCTATTTCCGCGCATTGGCGATCGCAGCACGCTGAGCGGCTGGATCGCCGAGATGGAGCAACGCTTCGGCGGGACGGAGAGCGCGGCGTAAGGGTCGCGAAAGGTTGGGGCGATACGCTCGCACCACTGTGAGCGCGAAGTGGTTTCGAACGGCCCTCCTCCTCGCTGGCGTCGTGACCGTTGCCGCGCTCGCCGGCGTGCTGCTCGCGAGTCAGCGCCCCGCAACGGCCCTGACCGGGACCGGAGCCGCTGCCGCGAGCACCGCCGCGCCAAACCGCGGAGCGGGCGCGGAGCACCGTCGGGGCGGTGCGGAGGGCACCGTGACGGGCATCAGCGGCACATCGCTGACCGTGCGCACGCTGCGTGGCGACCTCACGGTGAACACCGACTCGTCGACGACGTGCATGAAGGAAGGCAAGTCCATCGCCTTCAACGAGCTCAAGGTCAACGACGTCATCCGCGTGCGTCCGCAGCACGCCGGTGGCGCGACGCCACCGGCATCGCCCCCAACCACGATCACCGCCGCGGCGATCGACATCGTCATGCCGACTCTGTTCGGACGCGTGACGCAGGTGCAGGGACCGACGATCTTCATCGTCACGCGTGATGGATCGCTCGCCTACATCTACACGACATCGAGCACGACGTACCGCATGAATGGTTCGTCGGCATCGCTGAGCGACGTGAAGCCGGGAACGTACGTGATGGCTGAAGGCCCGCGCAACGACCTGGCACATCTCACCGCGGATGGTGTGAACGTCAGCACGACGCCGAAGGGTGGACACGGCGGCCACGGCGGCCATCCGCCTGGAAAGCCGGCGCCCAGTTCATCTGGCGCCGCGACCTAGCAACGCGCGTCGCGTCGTCGCGTTTCGCGGCGCGGAAGGCGCCTTGCTGCCTTATCCGGGTTCAGCGACACGATCACCTTCGCACGTCGGGTTAGGTACGATGAACGACGCGCGGGGGTAGCTCAGTTGGCCAGAGCGCTAGCCTTCCAAGCTGGATGTCGCGGGTTCGAACCCCGTCCCCCGCTCCAACTTCGTCCGTGATGTGACTCGGCGCGCACGCTTTCATCGAAGCGTGTTTCCGCGTCATGGATACGCCGCAGAACCGCGCAGCCGAACGTACATCGCGTGGTCGGGCATGAAGCAACGGTGCAGCAACCCACGACGCAAGGACTGGCCGCGCTACGGCGGGCGCGGTATCGCCGTCTGCGAACGCTGGCTTCATTTCGAGAACTTCCTCACCGACATGGGCGAATGTCCTCCGGCGTTGTGGCTGGACCGCATCGACAGCAACGGCAACTACGAACCGGGTAACTGTCGCTGGGCGACGTTTGAACAACAGCTGCACAACGCGCGGCGAACTGCAGGCGAACTTCACGGAACTGCCAAGCTGGGTGTGGATGACGTGGTCGCGATACGCGACCTCGTGCGCTTGGGCCCGACTCACCGGGCGCGGGGCGCAGCGTTCGGTGTCAGCCATACGGAAGTGGGCATGATCGCTCGCCGCGAAGTGTGGAGACAGCTCGTGAGGAAGCGCGCTGGTGGAGAGCGAGTACCGGGCGTGAGCATGCGGCGAGGTGTCCCGGACGCCTCAGAGGCTGGCTGTCGTACGCTCCAAGCAGCGAAGCGACATCCCTTGTCTGATATTCCTCACTCCGAAGCAATGGCCTCCATACGAGACGACATCTGGTGATACCCCCTAGTCCGCTCAGCGTGGTGACGGAGGCGGTGTGGCGCGGACGTCCGCTCGAGGACGTCGACGATGCGACGCTGCAACGCGCGTCGACCATCGCCCGCGCCAACAACGTCAGCGCGCAAGTCGCTCGCGTGTATCCCGACCGCCTCAGCGAGGAACTCGACCGCACCACGCGTGCGGGCGAGCGCTTCTGCACAAACCTTCGCGGCGCCATGCGTCTCCTGCGCGACGCTTCTATCGACTCGGTCCTGGTCAAGTGCGAACCTGACTCCGGGTTCGAGTACAGCAACTTCGATATCGTCGTCGGTGAAGAACGCTGGCGCGATGCCATCGCTGCTCTGAGCGAGTGGGCGGTGCGCGAGTCGTCGCATCCGCTGGAGCCTGACAAACGACTCCTGCATCCGCGCGACGGACCTGCGGCGCACGTCCACCAGCATCTGTCGTGGTTCGGTGTCACGGTCATCCGCTATGACGTGCTGCGCACCGCGGCGCACCGGAGTGACGAAGGCTGGTTCACGCCATCAGACGCAGACGCCCTGCGCTGCTATGTCGCTCATGCGCTGTACCAGAACTTGTGCATCGACCTCGCGGAGCTCGTCGCACTGCGGCCACTCCTTCGCGATGAGACCTTCAGCACCGCGCGCGATGCGGCTTCCGACGAGGGATGGGGCCGTAGCTTCGATGCGGCGATCCACTCGCTGCAACACGCCGTCTCGCGTCTCGACGGCGGCGACGACGTGCCTCTGCCGTTGGCGATGCCGATCGGCGCAGGCGTCCTCGCCGGTATCGAGCACGGCGCCACGTTGCTGCGATCGCGACACGCGTTGATGGGCGCTCGCGAGCTTGCGCTCCGTCCTGCCCTGGTGCTCGCGAAGCAGCGTCGCATCCGCCGTGCCGGTGGCGGCCGGAGACGCAGGGTGCTTGTCGGCGTTTCCGGACCGGATGGCGCCGGGAAGACCACGCTCGTTGCAGGGATCACGGCCTCGCGGCAATCGCACGGACCCACAGTGCGTACGTACACGTACGGGTGCGTGATCTGCCGCACGTTCGGCGGAAGAGATGACGCGTCGGTGCCGCCGCGCGTCCGACCGCGAAAGCAACGCCTGCATCCGCTGGTCGATGCGTTGGAGCTCACACTCCGCTTGCGGCTTGCCGACGTGCGGGCGAGGCGCGATCACGACAACGGACGGACCAGCCGTGACGAGATCACCGTCATCACCGACCGGTCGCCGCTCGACGCCCTCGCGAAGCACGACCTCCCGCCGTCGTCGCTGGCGACCCGCTGGTTCCTCAGGCTGGCGAATCGGTACGACCGAATCCTCTGTCTGGACGCGCCCGCCGCCACGCTCGCCGCGCAGGACGGCGAGCACACCGAGGCCCAGCTCGAAGACCAACGAGCGCGGTTTGCCCGGTGGTCACGGCTGATCCCGGCCGCTGCCCGCGTGCCGGCTGAAGGCTCGAATCGAGCTGCCCTCGCCGATGAGGTAGCGCGCTCGCTGCATCCGACGACGCTGTAACGGCTCGTCAGCATCCAAGGCGTTGCGACGGCGGCGCTGTAACGGCTCGTCAGCATGGCTGAGCCGCTTCGCATGCCGTCGATACGGTGGCTGCCGAGGAGACCAGATTGGTGCAATTCGGCGGTTCGACCTTGCGTTACGGCAGACGCGGCTGCATGGCTGTCGCGCTGCTCGCGCTCACCGCCTGCGGGGTGGGATCGTACCGTCCCGGTGCGCCGGCCGCCGTTCCGGCCGGCGCACCGGACGAGGCCACGTCGCAGGCGCAGGGCTACGCGGTGCCAATGC
>JBHEMA010000050.1:0-5177 GCA_046262795.1 Candidatus Dormibacteria bacterium
CCCGTTCCGCAGTGCACCCAGCCTGTTCCACTGGCGCTACTCGGACCGTCTGCTCGCGGTGTTGTGCTGGAGCGGCATCGCGCTTTCCGTCTGTGCGCTGTTGACGCTCCCCGACCGAGCACCGCTGCCGGTGCCGGTCGCGGTGTGGTGCGTCATGTGGCTGCTCTACATGTCGATCGTCAACGTCGGGCAGACGTTCTATGGCTTCGGCTGGGAGTCGCTGCTCCTCGAGACAGGCTTTCTCGCCGTCTTTCTCGGGAGCTGGGACTCGGCGCCGCCGGTCCTCATCATGTGGCTGCTGCGTTGGTTGCTCTTTCGCCTCGAGTTCGGCGCCGGCTTGATCAAGCTGCGCGGCGATCGCTGCTGGCGCGATCTCACCTGTCTCGACTACCACCACGAGACGCAGCCGATGCCCAACCCACTCAGCTGGTTCTTCCACCGGTTGCCGCGCCCGCTGCACCGCGTGGAAGCGGCAGGAAACCATTTCGCCCAGCTGGTCGCGCCGTTTCTGCTGTTCAGGCCGCAACCGTTCGCCGACGTCGGTGCCGCCATCATGGTGGCGACGCAGCTCTGGCTCGTCCTGAGCGGGAACTTCAGCTGGCTCAACGTGCTGACGATCGCGCTCGGCATCTCGGTGTTCGACGATACGTGGCTGCAGCGAGCGATTCCGATGCGCGTGCCCGGCGCGCTGCAGGTGTATCCGTTGTCGTTCGTCGTGATCGTGACCGCCGTGACGGCCGTCGTCGCGGTGCTCAGCTGGTGGCCGGTGCGCAACATGCTGTCGCGACGGCAGTACATGAACGCAAGCTTCAACTCACTGCATCTGGTCAACACGTAGGGTGCCTTCGGCAGCGTCCCTCGCGTGCGCAACGAGGTGGTGGTGGAGGGGACGCGAGACGACTCCGTCGGCCCGCTCACGGAATGGCGCGAGTACCAGTTCAAGGGCAAACCCGGCAGCACGCGACGACTGCCGGGCCAGTTCGCGCCGTATCACCTGCGCCTCGACTGGCTGATGTGGTTTGCAGCGCTGTCACCGGCGTATGCGCGCGGTTGGTTCGCGCATTTCTTGACCAAGCTGCTCGAGAACGACAGCGCGACGTTGAAGCTGCTGCAGTGCAATCCGTTCACTGACGCGCCGCCGCGATTCGTGCGGGCGCGCCTGTATCGCTATCGCTTCACGACCCGCAGGGAGCGACGTGAGACGGGCGAGTGGTGGGTGCGCTATCCCCTTGGCGATTACGCACCACCGATCACGCTGAGCGCGCACTAAAGCCCGAGGACGCTTTGCGCAGTGACGTACCGCAGGTGATCGTTGTCACGCTCGACCCCGTCCGTCAGCCGATGCGGTGAGGTGCGCCCGCGGCCGTCGACGTGGAGCACGTCGACAGGACACAGCAACATCGCCGCGTCGGCGATGAGGCGCCTGTGGCACCGCCACCACAACGTCTCCGAGCACATGGCCGCGGTCCGGCGTCGCCCTGCCTCGGTGATGACCGCGTCGAACGCCTCACGGAAGCTTGCGGTCTCCATGTAGTCGGCAAAGCCGCGAAACGCGGGATGACGAAGCCCCGTGTTACGCGAATCGGCCCGTGGTTTGCGAAAGCCACCGAGCTGCGGTTCCCAGCGATAGGCGAGGCCGCCATCAGGCAGCCATTGGGCCATCGCGTCGCGTCCGAAGTGCGGATGTCGCCGGCTGCCGGGCGCCGTGCGCACGTCGACGATCGATTCGACCTGCGCTGCGCGGCATCGCCCGACGAAGTGCTCTGCGGAATCCGCGCCGTGTCCGATCGTGAATAGCGTCAGGAGCGGCCGAGCGCCTCCGCTTGCCACCGCTTCAGCCCTCCCGCTTGACATTCGGACTATCAAGTATTGTGATATCCGCTGCAGGTTGGTCAACCGCGGAAGCACTTGGCTCCCGGGGCACAGGAGACACCGTGAGCGCCTCGATCGAATCGGCCAGGACCCTCATTCAGCGGGAGCATTTCCGCGCAGGACGTCGCTGGCGGCGGAGCCAGGAACAGGAAGCGCAGCTCGAAAGCCTGGAACAGCTGATAGACGACATCGAGACGCGCAACCTCGGGAGCGACGGCGGGATTCCGCACGAGTTGTGGGAGCGCGTCGACGCGCTACGTCAGTGGATACCGGTCGCGCCACCCCGTGACCTGTGGCGGGCGCAGCGCACCACTGCCCTGCACGATGCCCTGCTCCGCTGGCAGGACGCCCTCCTCGACCGCGTCGCCCCCCAACGGTTGCAGTTCTCCGACCGGCACGACTGACGCTGCGCCGGTCGCAGGTTGCGATGTCGGCGGCCGTGCCGTTGCGGTCGCGGACTGCGCAGGGCCGTTGAACGCGGTGAGCGGATCGCCGCCGATGATGACCAGCCGTGACTGCGCCAGCGCGGCGAGATGTGACCGGAACGCCGCACCGTACGCCGTGGGCGTCCCGTCATAGGCGGTGATCAGCGCGGGACCGGAGGAGCAATTCCACGTGTCCCAGGTCCATCCGACGTACGAGATGCCGGTGCTGTCCGCCCACTGCATGTACTGCGTGATGAAGCCGCCGGCGCAGTCGTCTTCACCGATCTCCCCAGTGATCACAGGCACGTGCTGCGCCACCGGGCCCACCTGGCTGTTCCAGCACGTCTGGTTGTTGCACGTGTTGAAGTTGTAGTCGTGGAACGA
This sequence comes from Candidatus Dormibacteria bacterium, assembly GCA_046262795.1. GTDB lineage: Bacteria > Chloroflexota > Dormibacteria > Aeolococcales > Aeolococcaceae > JAFALX01. Next base: position 2,682 of record JBHEMA010000050.1, read on the forward strand.
CGCCGCCAGCTGTTGTGCGCTGTCATTCGGCTCGTGCGTCAACCATTGCGTCAGGTCGTTCGACCACTGCAGGCCACCAAGCATGATCGGCTGGGCTGCACCGGTTGCGCGCACCGCGTTCACCAGCTGTTGCATCCCGGCGCTCTGCCACGACGTGGGAACGCCGTTGCCGGCATTGATCGTGCACCCGGCGAGCCAGCACGCCCACGGATCGGACGTCTGCGCATTGCCGGTCGAGATGAACGGTTCGTTGAAGAGATCGAAGACCACCGACGGGTCCGCGGCGTACGCCGATGCAACCGACGACCAGAAGGCGGGAGTGTGGTCGGCGTCCGCCATGGGTACCTGTCCCGTTGCAGCCACAGCTCCCGGTGCTGTCAGGTGCAGATCGAGGATGACCGCGATGCCTGCCTGGTGGAGCAGCGTGACGTACTGCTGCACCGCCTGACGGTAGTTGGTGCCGCCGTACGCCGCAGGCACGCCGTTGATGCCGAGCCAGCAGTCCTCGTTCAGTGGCAGGCGCACCGCATTGATATGCCACGCGGCCATGTTGGCGACGCTCGTCGCGTCGCTGGGACCATCGAAGATGCCCCATCCCTGGATGCATGCGTACTCCGTACCCGACCGGTCGACGCCGATGAGACGCAGTGGCGCGCCGGTGGTGTCGACAAGATGGTTGTGGCTCACGTGCACAGCCGGGGCTGTCGTTGCCGCGTCGGTGCGTGCGTGCATCACCGTGGACGGAGCGACGACCGCCGCCGTCAGAAGCGCCGCGAGCGCAGTGGCATGGTGGAGGGAGATGCCGATGTCACGAGCCTATGGCACGCGGCGGTGGCCGAACTGGCGGCCGTGTGACGATCGAATGGCTTGTCAGCGCAAGCGCGTTGCGTTCGCCTTCACCACCACTCGAAGGGCCGCCCGTCCCAATCGTCGAGCACCGGGTAGACGGGATCGGATGCGAGCTCGTCGAGCCGGTGTCGGAACGCGTCCACCTCGTACGGCGCCAGCAGTCGTTCGAGGCGGGCGATGAGCAACTGGCGCTCTGCGGGCGCGTTGAGTGCGCGCACGGCGGCCGCTGTTTGCTCGGGCAGCTCGCTGCCGCCAAGATCGATGAGCGCTGTTCTCTGGCGCGGGTACGGGAGGAACGTCAGGGCGTTGTCGATCGCGCGAATGCGTCCATTGCGGGTGACGAGCAGGTGCGCGCGCTTGCGGTCGGCGTTGTTCACGAGCACATCGAGCGCCGCTATTTCGCGCAGCTGTCGTTCGAGCGCGGTCGTGTCGAGGTCGCGAAACCGGCGCTCGATCGCGTGGACGAAGAGCTGCATCGATCCGGGTCCGAGCGGGCCGTCGCGCACCACTGTGGGAGGCACGCGTCCAAACCCGAGCGCGGCGTCGACGAGAAACGTGGCCGCCTCACGGAGGAAGAGTGTGCGTCGGGGGAAGTCCCAGAGCGGGCGCTCGCCGCGCGCCGGCTTGTAGATCGCGCGCATGCGCGTGTCGGGCATCTCGGGATCGTCGGCGTCGAACTCGACGAGAAAGACGGCGTTGCTCCCGTAGAGCACCTCGCCGATCTGGGCGATGCGCGCACCGGCGAGCGCCTCCAAGGTGGTGCGGTCCTCGTCGGCACCGCCGTCTGTGGGATCGGCAGCGAGCGCAGCGTCGTAGGTCGGGCGTCGTGCGGTCGGGAAGGGCGTAACCGCCGCAGCGTCGTCGCTGAGCAACAAACGCCGCACGCCACCCGGGTCGATGTGCGGACGCCTGCGCGCCATCCGACGGAGTGCGATCAGCGCGCTCGACGCGCCGCGATGGTCGCCGTGACCACGACCAGGATCATGGGCACGCCAAAGATCAACGCCGCGACGAGCGCGCCGCGTACCGAATTGACGCCGAGGCAGAGCATGACGACGAGCAGCGCGACCACCATCGCAGCGGCGTTGATCAGCCAGTTGCGCGTGCGGTGCCCGCCAGGCGGAGTCGGTGTCGCCGCAGCCGTGTGACGCGCGGCGCCCGCGTCGTCGGGCAGGTCGCCGCGGTCCAGCTGGGACCACCATGCGGGTGCGCCGTGACCCTGCCGCTCGTCATGCGGCTGAGCGGATGGTCGGGACTCGTCGTACGTCATCCCACTACCCTGTGTGCGGCCGGCGCTTCGTCGAATGATACGCCGCGGGTCGTCGCGTTCCGGACGTCCCGTAGGATCGTGCGCATGAGCGCGACCGCGACGCGGTATCGAAGCGTGGACTCGCTGCAAGGCGCGCACCGCGCGTGCCTTGTGTGTGTCGATGCCGGCTTCCTTCCCGCGGCGCATCCCGTGTTCAGTGGTCACACCGGACAGCGCGTGTTGCTCGTCGGTCAGGCGCCGGGGCCGGTCGAAGCCGATGTGACCAGGCCGTTCGCGGGACGCGCCGGACGCCAGCTGATGCGCTGGATGATGCGCGCCGGCTTTCGTGATGACGCCGACGTGAGGCGGCGTGTGTACATGACATCGATGACGACATG
>JBHEMA010000051.1:0-6344 GCA_046262795.1 Candidatus Dormibacteria bacterium
CGCGGTGGCAGCATCGGTGCTGCGCACGACGGCATCGGCTGCGATCATCTCGGTGCTGACGAGGCCTGCGCCGAGCCGTCGCACCAGCTCGCGGGTCGGCGCATCGGTGATGCCGACCATCGGTGCGCAGATCACCGCGGAGTCCAGCTCGAGCGAGCCGATGCGCAGCGCGGGTGCGTCAGCGATTGCGACTGCCATCTCTCCATGCTAGATCGTCAGCGCAAGAGCGTTGATGTCCCTGAAGCGGACGACGGCACCACAGCGAACCGCGTGGGAATCCTTTTCCCCTCGCTTGCTTCAGTGGTTCAGCTCGTAAATCAGCCGTAATCCGGTCAACGTCAAGCGCTCGTCGACGACATCGATTGCGGTGATCAGGTCGGCGAGGTCGGCCGCGATGCCGCCTGTCGCAACCACCTTTGCATGTGTGCCGATCGCCTTGCGGATGCGCGCCACGAGGCCCTCGACGAGTCCAACGTATCCATACACAAGACCGGCCTGCATGCTCGTCGTCGTGTTGTGACCGACGGCCGACGCTGGTGCCGCCAGCTCCACGCGACGCAGCATCGCAGCGTGCGCGACCAGCGCGTCATGACTGATCTGCATGCCGGGCGCGATGGCGCCGCCTCGATACTCGCCGTCCGCTCCCAGAGCGTCGAAGGTGGTTGCAGTTCCGAAGTCAACCAGCACCGCCGGGACACCGTAGAGGTGTCGGACCGCGATAGCGTTGGCAATGCGATCGGCGCCGACCTGGCGGGGATCGTCGTACTGGATCCGAAGGCCTGTGCGTGTGCCCGGACCGAGCACCAGCGGTTCGCGCTTGAAGTACGCGTGCGCCATCGTGTCGATAGCGCGGCGCAGCGGCGGCATGACGTTGCTCACGACGACCGCGTGCACGTCCGCGGGTGTGATCGCCGACCGCTGCAGCAGATCCGTCACGGTGAGGCCGAGCTCGTCGCCGGTGGTGCGGTCATCTGTATGCAGCCGGTAATCAGCCACCAGACGCTCACCGTCGAACACGCCGACGACGATATTGGTGTTACCGACATCGACGGCGAGCAGCATCGGCGCGAGTGTAGGGCGCGCGATGATCGCACGGTGATCGCAGTCCTCGACATCGGTGGCACCAAGGTCGCGGCCGCACGGGCTCACGAAGGACGCCTTGGGCCCGTCCTGCGGCAGGCGACGTCAGCTGATGAGCCGGAGGCGCAGCTGGTCACGCTGGTCGATCGCGTCCTCGACGGTGCGCGTCCGACCGGCATCGGTGTCTCGGCGCCGGGGCCGTTCGATCGCGAGGCGGGAGCGCTGCTGAACCCGCCCGGCCTGTCAGCCACGTGGCACAACCTCTCGCTTGCTCGCATCCTCAGCGCGCGCTTCGCGTGTCCGGCCGCTGTCGAGAACGACGCCAACTGCGCCGCGCTGGCCGAAGCGCGGCGCGGTGCCGGCGCGGGTGCGCGCACCGTTGTGTACTTCACGGTCTCGACGGGGATTGGCAGCGGCATCGTCCGCAACGGCGCCATCCTCGCAACGCGGAGCGACACCGAAGGAGGTCACCAGGTCCTGTGGCCCGAGTGGAAAGGCGGACCTCCGTGCCACTGTGGCGGGCACGGGTGCCTGGAGACACTGGCGAGCGGCCGCGCCATCGAACGTCGCTTCGGTGTACGCGCCGAGAAGCTCGACGACGCCGCGGCGTGGGACGACGTCGGTCGCTGGCTTGGCCTCGGGGTGATCAACGTCATCGCCCTGCACGACCCTGACGTCGTGCTCTTCGGAGGTGGCGTGTGCCGCGCCTGGGATCGGTTCGCCGCGTCGTTGCTCGCGACCGTCCGCAGTCATCTCTTCCTGCAGCCGCTGCCTCGCATCGAGCGTGGAGCGCTCGGCGAGGAGCGCAACCTCCTGGGCGCGGCCGAGGTGCTCGTCGACCGCCTCGCGAGCATGCAGTAGGCTTCCGGCGGCATGGCCGTGCGCATCGTGTGCGACAGCACCGCCGATCTCGACGACGCGTTTCGCAGCGAGCATCGCGTCGACGTGGTTCCGCTCAAAGTGATCATCGGCGACGAGGTCTACCACGATGGCGTCGACATCAAGCCGGCGCAGGTGTACGCGCGCATGCGGCACGAGAACGTGACCGTGCGCACGTCGCAACCAACACCTGCAGAGTTCGAGGAGGTCTTCGGCGCCGCCACGGACGACGGCAGCGCCGTGGTGTGCACCACGATCTCAGCAGAGCTCAGCGGCACGTACGCGTCGGCGGTGCAGGCGTGCAACGCGCTGCCAGATCGCAACATCCGCGTTATCGACACCCGCACCGTGACGGTCGCGCACTACGCCGTGGTGGTCGCAGCGCTCGACGCCGCCGAGCGCGGCGATGGGCTGGACAACGTCGCGGTCGCGACGGAGCGAGCGGCTCGCAGCGTTCGCTTCCTCTTCACTGTCGAAACCCTCGAGTACCTCCGACGCGGCGGGCGGATCGGCGGCGCCCGGGCACTGATGGGCTCGATGCTCGATATCAAGCCGATCCTGGACTGCAGCGACGGCCGGATCGAGGCAACGGACCGCGTTCGGACTTACCGCCGGGCAATCGAGGCCTGCGCCGACGGCGTCGTGACATCGGCGCGCCAGTGGGGCGGCGCGCGGGTCTACGTGTGCCATGCCGACGCGCGGCAGGCCGCCACCATGCTGCGGGAGCGCATCGAAGCAGCCGACGCAAGCACCGTGGTGACGGAGCACGAGGTCGGCCCGGTGGTCGGCGTCCATGGCGGTCCAGGCAGCGTGGGCGTCGGGTTCCTTCCAGCTTGACCCCTGGTCGGTCGACCAACTAGGATGGGAGTTGGTCGAACGACCAAGAAGGAGAACCCAATGATCGACGCCCCTGACCTTGCTTCCGCGATCGCATCCGCGCCTGTGTTCGAAAGCCTCGGCCTGCCCGAGATACGAGCCATTCTCAGCCGCTTCGAGGAGCAGAGCTTCAACGCCGGGCACCGCGTGACGCTCGAGGGCTATCGCGGCGCCGAGTTCTACCTCATCATCAGCGGTAGCGCGACCGTCGCCATCGACGGCTCGCCGGTGGCGCGCCTCGGTGTGGGCGACTTCTTCGGCGAGATCGCCGTGCTGAGCGACGGTTTCCGGTCGGCGACGGTGACGGCAGACGCGCCGCTACGGTGCTTCGTTCTCAACAACAACGCTCTCGAGCAATTGCTCGTCGAGCATCCCCGGCTCGGCCTCAACCTCCTCCACGAGGTGGTGGCGCGGCTCAAGGATGCGGGGAGCCGTCCGCCGCACATGAAGGTGCTTTCGACGCTGAGCTGATCCGATCGCTGGTTTGCCCGCGGTGGGCGCAATCGTGCAGTATCCCTACATGATCGGCAGCGCCGAAACCCGGGCCGGTGTCGACGCCGACACACCGCTGGGAGGGGAGGGGCGGCGCGGGCAGATCGTGCGCGCTGCCGCGGCGGTTCTCGGACGCCAGGGGTACGGCGAGACGTCACTGAAAGATGTCGCGCGCGAAGCGGGTGTCGCGCCGGGGCTCCTGCACTACTACTTCGAATCCAAGCAGGAGCTGCTGCTCGAGGTTGTCGTGCGCATGGAGCGGGAGATGATCCGCGACTGGCAGGCGGCCGTCGTGGACATCGAGGACCCGATCGAGCGCATCGTGGCCGCGCTCGACCATGTCGCGCAGCGCTGTTCAGAGCAGCCGGAGTTCTTCCGTCTGCTCTTCGACCTGTACAACATCGGCATCGGCAGCCCGGCGCTGCGGGACCGGTGCGCCGAGATGTGGACGCACTTCATCGATGAGGTCGAAACGGAGGTGCGCCGCATCCTCGGACGTTTGCCGGCGTATTCGGTGGTGCCGCCGCGTGACCTTGCAGGCGCGGTCGCCGGAGCCATCGACGGCATCGCGCTGTCCGGGCTCGTACTACAGCGGTCACCGCTCGAGCTGTACCAGGCGCTCAAGGTGCTCCTGCTCTCGCTCGTCGTCACGGCGTACGTCACTGCCGGCATGGAACCGCCCGTCGGCCGGCTCAGCGAACTGCTCGGCCGCACTTAGGCCACGTGGCGCGGCTCGACCTTCACTGCCCGAACGCATGCGAGGGAGGTGTCTTCGAAGCGCTCAATGCGCCGCTGATCGTCGACCGTCATGGTCGCTACGTACGACATCGGTCCGACCACGCGACATATGTGTGCAGCATCTGCCAGAGCGTCGCCGTCGACCTGGCCGAGACGGCACGCGAGATGGAGCGCGCAACCGATGCTCCGGCGGACTACCTCCGCTGCCCGTCATGCGGGCTGGAGATGCTGCCGCCCGAGGATGATCCGTTCGCGTCGGTCGTCGAGTGCCCGGCATGCGAAACGCGCTTCGGCGTCGAAGAAGGGATGCAGCGACTGCACGGCGGCTCGGCAAGCACTGAAGACGCGTAAGGCCACCAGCGCCTGTGTCAAAACGCCGCGATTGATACGGGATCGATACACGAACCCGAGGCGCCGCTGCGGATTGCACGTGCGCTTACAAGTCTTGATGCGATGTCGCCCGCACGTCATTTGAGCGGTCTTCTCGACGCCGTATAACGATCACGGCCTCGGGGGCGAGGCTGGAGCGGTGCGTTCCATGAGACGGCCCGAGTTGGGGGTGATGGGGTGGCTAGGTTGAACGACGGTACTGGCTGGGATTGATGATGCAAGGACGACATGTGACACGACATGCCACCAGCGTGTGGCGGATGGCGCTGCTTCTCGCGGCCGGCAGCGCCCTCGCAGTGCCGTTGACCACATCGGCGGCCGCGGAGACGACGGGACCGCTCACTACGGTCATCGTCCGCGGCGACGGCGGGACATCGCCGGCAACGCTCGCCTCCGACATCACCGCGAACGGCGGTCAAGTGAAGGCCATGATCGAGACCCTCGACGGTGCGGTGGCCACCGTCCCCGCCAACGAGATTGCAGCGCTCAGTCGTGCGCCCGGCATCGCCGAGGTCACACCGGACTCGAAGCTCACGCTCAGCTCGATCGGTGGGTACGAGCCGGCGTCCGACGCGGCCTCGCTGTACAACACGGCGCAGGAAGCCGGCGCTGCCGGTGCGTGGAGCAAGGGCTACACCGGCAAGGGCGTCGGTGTGGCGCTCATCGACACCGGCGTCTCGCCGGTACAGGGTCTCAACAACCCGGGCCAGGTCTTCAACGGCCCCGACGTCTCCTTCGACTCGCAGGCGCCGCAGCTGACGTATCTCGACGAGTACGGGCACGGCACCCATCTCGCCGGCATCATCGCGGGCAACGACTACCCCGAGTCGCCGTACAGCTATGCGTCCGACACCACGCACTTCTACGGCATCGCACCGGACGCGCACATCATCAACGTCAAGGTCGGTGATGAGAACGGAGTCGTCGACGTGTCGCAGGTGCTCGCGGCGATCGACTGGGTGGTGCAGCACCGCAACGACGCGCAGATGAACATCAGGGTCATCAACCTGTCCTTCGGCACGTACTCCGGCGAGGCGTACACACTCGACCCGCTCGCCTACGCGAGCGAGGTGGCGTGGCGCAACGGCATCACCGTCGTCGCGGCGGCCGGCAACGGTGGCAAAGACGGTGGTCTCGAGGATCCCGCGTACGATCCGTTCCTCCTCGCGGTGGGCGCAGTCGACACACAGGGCACGGTCAACCAAGGTGACGACACGGCAGCGAGCTTCACCGCCATCGGCAACGGCGTGCGCAATCCGGACATCGCGGCACCGGGCGTGCACATCGCGAGCCTCCGCGATCCAGGCTCGTACATCGATCAGACCTACGGCTCGACCGGCACCGTGAGCGCCAACACGCGGTTCTTCCGTGGCAGCGGCACCTCGCAAGCGGCGGCGGTCGTCTCCGGTGTGGCGGCCCTCTTCTACCAGGCGTGGCCGAACGCGACGCCTGATCAGCTGAAGGCTGCGCTCATGAGCAAGGCGGCAAACCTGCCGCACCTCGTCGGCACGGCAGTCGGAGCCGGCATGGTGAGTGCCGCCAAGGCGATCAACGTGTCGAGCCTGCCGACGGCCACACAGAACTTCACGCCCTCGACCGGTGGGGGCACGCTCGAAGCAACACGTGGTGGCGTGCACGTGATGAGCAACGGCAGTGCCCTGCAGGGTGAGCAGGACATATTCGGCAACGCCTTCAACAGCACATCGATGGCGGCGCTCGAGGCGAACGGCGCCTCGTGGTCGGGCGGCACCTGGAACGGCGCGTCGTGGAGCGGTGCGTCGTGGAGTGGCGCGTCCTGGAGCGGTGCGTCCTGGAGCGGCGCGTCGTGGTCAGGCGCATCGTGGAGCGGTGCCTCCTGGTCCGGTGCCTCGTGGTCCGGTGCCTCGTGG
>JBHEMA010000052.1:0-5941 GCA_046262795.1 Candidatus Dormibacteria bacterium
ACGATGACGATGTCGAAGGTGCGGGTTTCAGTTGCCATGATCACCTGCGGTCTCTGCTCCGACCATACCCAAAGACCGCCGCACTCACCCGCTCCGTGCCGCGAACTGGGTCAGCTCGCCGTTCACACGCGACAGCGGGACGGCGTAGGCCTCGGGCAGCGACGGGCTCGCCAGCGTGAGGATGCCGACGACACGGCCGGTCGCGTCGAGGACCGGCCCACCGCTGTTGCCCTGGTAGACCATGGCGCCGGTGATCGCCAGCATGTCGAGATAGACGCTGGGGACGTTCGCGCCCGCCTGCACTTCGCCGGGCTGCAGGGGCACGGCCTGTCCGGTGCGGCTCAGCGACGCCGTCGTGATGTCGTCGTGTCCCGTGGCGCGGCTCGACGCTACGTCGACGACGGGCAGCGGCACGCCACTCACGGGTGCCGTGCGCACCGGCAGCGGATCGCCTGCGAAGCCGTCCGTGCTGCGCACGACGGCGATGTCCGTGGTGTTGTCGCTGCCGAGCACCGTCGCCGGATGCGTGTGCGCCGTGCGGTCCGTGAGGCGCACGGTCAGCTGGCCCTCGACCACGTGCGCGTTGGTCACGAAATCGCCGTGCGTGTCGAGCAACCATGCAGTCCCGAGCGCGACCTCGTTGGTGCGGTCCGCCTCGACGGTGACGACGCGCGTCAGCGCTGCGCGGCCGATGTCCTGGAGCGACGGTGGCGACGGACTCGGCGTGATCGCGGCGGGCGGCGCGAGGGGCTTCACGGACGAGGTGCTCACACCGGCGACGTGCGCGGTCACAGCGAAGGCAACGACAGCGGCGATGACGACTCCTCCGACGATGCCGGCCGCCCTCAACAGCGCGGCGAGCCGGAAGCCCGCGACTCGCTCGGGGAGCACTGGCGTCATTGTGGCGACAGCACGCCGGACTCGGCGAGCCGCGCGAGGGCGCGCGCGCGGTGCGACACGTGATCCTTCGCCCCATCCGACGCCTCACCGAAGGTGACGCCGAGGTCGCTCGCCAGAAAGGCAGGGTCGTACCCGAAACCGGCATCGCCCCGCGGCTGCACCAGGGTGCCCAGGCATACACCGCGCGCAGTGATCACGTCGCCGCCCGGCGGGGCGAAGGCGACGACGCAGACGTACCGGCACCGCCGGTCATCCGGCGTTCGCCGCTCGACCTCACGGAGCAGCGCGGTTGTGCGATCGGCATCGGACGCACTCCCGTCGAGCCAGCGCGCCGACGTCGGTCCGGGCCAGCCGCGGAGCGCGTCCACCTCGATGCCGCTGTCGTCAGCGAGAACGGCGACCCCCATCGCAATCGACACTGTCAGCGCCTTCGCTGTCGCGTTCTCGACGTAGCCGGGGCCGGGTTCGTCGAGCTCATCGCGGAAGCTCACGTCGTCGAGTGAGAGGACGCGCCACGGATATGGCGCCAGCAGGCGCGTGAACTCACGCATCTTGCCGGCGTTGCGCGTGGCCACGACCAGCCGCCGCTGAGGCAGCGCGTCACGAGGAGAGGCGGCGGTCACCCGGCGCGGGCGAGCGCCTCGCGTTGCGCGTCGAACAGCCGGGTGATGCCCGACGCCGCGAGCTCGAGCAGCCGCTCGATCTCCGCACGAGAGAACGGCTCCTGCTCCGCCGAACCCTGCAGCTCGATGAAGCGGCCGTCGCCCGCCGCCACGCAGTTCATGTCGGTGTCCGCGGCGGCGTCCTCGAGGTAGCACAGGTCGAGTCGCGGTTCGCCCGCGATGATGCCGGCACTCACTGCTGCGACCGGCCACCGCAGCGGATCCGCACTGATAACGCCGGCCGCGCGCATGCGCTGTACCGCGAGCGCGAGCGCGACATACCCGCCGGTGATCGACGCGGTGCGCGTGCCGCCATCGGCAACCATCACGTCGCAGTCGACGACGACGCTGCGCTCACCGAGGAGGTCGAAGTTGACGGCAGCGCGCAGGCTGCGCCCGATGAGGCGCTGGATCTCCTGCACGCGCCCGTCGACACGGCCACGACGCCCGTCGCGCTCGGTGCGCGTCTGCGTGCTGCGCGGGAGCATCGCGTACTCGGCCGTGACCCACCCACGGCCCGTTCCCTTGCGCCATACGGGGGTGCGCTCTTCGACCGTCGCGGCGCACATCACCTTGGTCTCGCCCATGGTGATCAGCGCACTCCCCTCCGCGTACGGGAGGACGTTGAGCTCGATCGTCGTCGTGCGCAGCGTGTCGGGCGCTCTGCCGTCAGGACGCATCACCCAGATGAAAGCACGTCGGCCAAGGCGGTCACCGATGCATCACCTTCGCCAGCACGAGAATCGACGCTTCATAGAGCAACAGCAGCGGAATCGCGAGCGCCGTCGGCGTGAACGGATCCGCGCCTGGGGTGACGATGGCCGCCGCCGCGATGATGAGCACGATCGCCACCTTGCGCCGCCGTCGCAGCCATGCCGACGAGATGATGCGCAACGCGCCGAGCAGCACCAGCACCACCGGCATCTCGAACGTGATGCCGAAGATGACGACGAGCAGCAGGAAAAAGCTCAGGTACTGGTCGATGTCCGGGAAATAGAAGGCGTTGCCACCCAGGAAGCCCGCCAGAAAGCCCAGCCCGAGCGGCATCACGAAATACGCGAATGCAGCGCCGGCGGCAAAGAGGATGACCGCGGACGCGATGAACGGACCCGCAAACCGTCGCTCCACCGGTCGCAAACCCGGTGCGATGAAGGACCACACCTGCCAGCAGATGATGGGAAACGCAAGGATGAAGCCGATGATCGTCGCGATCTTGATCGGCACCGAGATGCCTTCGGTGGGACTCGTGAAGATCGCGCCGGGCACGATGCTGTGCAGGTTGCCGAGCACGAGCTTCAGCGGTCGCAGCAGGAGGCCGAGCACGAAGCCGTTGAAGATGAATGCCACCACAGTGCCGACGAACCACGCGGCCAGCGACACGATGAGCACGCGCCGCAGTTCCTCGAGGTGCTCGACGATCGTCATGCGACGCTCGTCGTCGGCGGCAGCCTGCGCCGGGCCTCCCTTCTGGGAACGCCGCCGGGATCTGCGCAGCCTCAGCGCGAGACCGGCGTCTGCTGCGTGGGCTGGGTGGCGGGTTGCTCGGCCGGCGTTGCCGGACCGCTCACGGCTGGCGATGTGCTCAGTGGTGCGGCGGTGTCGCCACCGGGCTCGGCGGGTGTTGCGGTCGCGTGCTTGAGCGCATCGTGAGTTTCAGCCGACGCCTTCCGAAACTCGCGTATCGCACGTCCCATCCCGGCGCCCACGTCGGGAAGCTTGCCCGGACCCCAGATGATCAGAACGATGACGAGCAGGATCAGCAGGATGTACCAGTGATCGAGAAAACCGGGCATCGCCAAGCCAGCATATCTCAGGAGGCGGCGGCCGACCTCGCTTCCGCGGCGTCGAACCGTTGACCGCAGGTCAACGGGCGATGGCGCGGGCGAACACTTCGACCGCCCGGTCGATGTCGCCGTCGGTGTGCGCGACGCTGAGAAAGGCCGCCTCGAACTGTGACGGCGGCCAGAACACGCCTGCCTCCAGCCATGCGCTGTGGAGACGGCCGAAGGCGTCCACGTCGGCGGTTCGCGCCATGGCCAGGTCGGTCACGCGATCGACGCCGATGAATGGCGTCAGCATGCTGCCGGCGCGGTTGACCGCGCACCGCACCCCGGCCTCCTCCGCCGCGCGTTCCATCCCCAGCTCGAGGCGCCGGCCGAGCCGCTCGAGCTCGTCGTAGACGTCGCCACGCTTGAGGCGGTCGAGCACGGCGCAACCGGCAGCCATGGCCGGCGGACTGCCGGACAGCGTGCCGGCCTGGTACACCGGTCCGGCGGGCGCGATCTGCTCCATGAGATCACGACGCCCTCCGTAGGCGCCGACAGGGAGTCCACCGCCGATGACCTTGCCGAGGACGGTGACATCCGGCCGCAGTCCCAGCAGCGCCTGCGCGCCGCCGTAGGCGAGCCGGAAGCCGGTCATCACCTCGTCGAAGATGAGCAGCGCGCCATGCCGTGACGTCAGCTCGCGCAGAAGTGGGAGAAACCCGGCGACCGGCGGGACGCACCCCATGTTGCCGGCGACGGGCTCGACGATCACAGCCGCCACCTCATCACCGCGGCGGGCGAAGAGCTCGCTCAGCGCGTCGACGTCGTTGTAGCGGAGCACCACCGTGTCCGCGACGGCGGCGTTCGGCACGCCCGGCGAGCCGGGGACGCCAAGCGTGGCGACGCCGGATCCGGCATCGGCGAGCAGCGCATCGGCGTGGCCGTGGTAGCCGCCGGCGAACTTCACGGTGACATCGCGTCCGGTAGCCGCCCGCGCCAGACGCACCGCCGACATCGCGGCCTCGGTGCCGGAGCTGACGAAACGAACCATCTCGATGGAGTCGACGGCGTCGACGATCCGCTCGGCCAGCTCCACCTCGAGCGCTGACGTGGTGCCGAACGCGACGCCGCGGCGCAGCTGCGATTCGATGGCGTCCACGACATCGGGCGAGCTGTGCCCGAGGATGTGCGGCCCGTACGCGAGCACGTAGTCGATGTAGCGTCGTCCGTCCTCGTCGACGAGGTACGCACCATGCGCGCTCGCAATTGCAGGCGGCATGCCGGGGACGCCGCGAAATGCGCGCACCGGGCTGTTGACGCCACCGGGCAATACACGCTCCGCCCGCTCGCGCAGCGCGCGATCGCGGTCGCTCACGTTGTTACTGTTGTTGGGCGACGGTCATCGATTGGATCAGGTCGCCCTGCGCTATTTGCAGCGCGACGTCCATGCCCGTCTGCACCTTGCCATAGAGGTTGTACTTCGGCTGCAGCGACGCGGTGTCGTCGGCGGTGCAGATGAAGAACTGCGACCCGTTCGTGTCCGGCCCGCTGTTCGCCATCGCGACGCATCCCTGGATGTAGCGCTGTTTCACCGGCTCGTCCTTGAACTGAAAGCCAGGGCCACCACCGCCGCAGCTCGGGGGCGGGGTCGCTGGTGCCGGTGGTACATGTCCAATGCAGGTGGGCGAACCACCCTGGATGACAAAACCGGACACCACGCGATGAAACGGGATGCCGTCGTAGAAGTGGTTGCGAATCAGCGTCACGATGACGTTCACCGTGTTCGGCGCGAGGTTCGGCTGCAGGCAGAGCACGATGTTTCCCTTCGACGTCGTGATCGTCGCCTGATACAGCTTGCTCGTGTCGATCGTCATCGCGGGTGGCGCGGAGTATGTGTGCACGTCAGCAGGGGGATTCAGTGGTTGCAACGGCGAACGAAAGGTTGCGGTGGAACAGTCTGCATACGACACCTGGCTCGGCGCGGCGCTCGTGCTCGCCGATGCGCTGGCTGCGGTTGTCGCTGTCGGTGTGCTGCGAGTCACACCGACCGTCGCCGCGTGATTCACGCCGACGATGATGGCGATCAGCGCGGCGAGCACGACGATGCTCGACGAGATGACAAGCGGATAGTTCGGCGATCGCCGGCCCGGGTCACTCATCGATTCAACCTTCCTCCTGCAGCCACCGTGCTGCGTCGCGTGCGTGATACGTGATGATCAAGTCCGCGCCCGCGCGGCGAATCCCGGTGAGCGCTTCCAGCACAGCGGCACGCTCGTCAAACGCGCCTGCCGCCGCGGCGTGGTGGAGCATCGCATACTCGCCGCTCGTGCAGTAGGCGGCGAGCGGGAGGTCCGTGAGGTCGTGCACGCGCGCGACCACATCGAGAAACGTCAGCGCCGGCTTCACCATCACCATGTCGGCACCCTCTTCGATGTCGAGCAGCGCCTCGTGCACCGCCTCGCGCTGGTTCGCCGGATCCATCTGATACGCGCGGCGATCACCTTCCTGCGGCGCGCAATCGGCTGCGTCGCGAAACGGTCCGTACATCACCGACGCGAACTTCGCGCTGTATCCCAGGATGGCGGTCTCGGTGAAACCGGCTGCGTCCAGCGC
>JBHEMA010000053.1:0-7066 GCA_046262795.1 Candidatus Dormibacteria bacterium
GGTCCATATAGAGCGACTTCTCGTGCGCAGCGTGCGGATCGACGATGACGACATCGTCGCCGCTCGCTGCGACGATCCACGAATCACCGGCCTGACCCAGTGCGTGCAAAGGAGCGAGTTGCGCCAGTGTCGAGGCGGAGCGCTCGTCGTGGGAGCCGTCCGCCGCGATGAATGGGACGCGCTCGTCCGCGAGCTGCAGCGTCGATGCCGGCGTGCTGCTTGTCGTGGTTGACCAAGTCAATGGCGGCGGCGTAGCAACCGGGCTCGTTTGCAGCACGGCCCAGCACGCACGCTGGACGGCGGCAAAGACACGGCGGTCGTCGCGGAAGCGCACCTCGCGCTTGGCAGGGTGCACGTTGACGTCGACGTCGCCTGGGTCAAGCAAGACCATGACGACGCCAAAGGGAAAGCGCCCGGTGGGGATGAGCCCGCGGTACGCCTCGTCCACGGCAACTTGCAAGCCGCGGTGCACGATGCGCCTGCCGTTCACCGCGAGCACCACGCCACCGCGCTGCCCGCGATGCGCGTGTGGTGCGCTCACGGCACCGCGAACGGTGATCGGGCCCTCGAACGCGATGTCGAGCATGTCTCGCGCACGCGGGCCGTATACGGCTCGGGCGGCGTCACGCAGTGAACCCCCTGCGGTGCGCAAAGTCTCGCGGTCGTCGCATTTCATCGCGAACGCAGTGTCGTGGTGCAGCAGCGCGAGTTCACTCACGACGCGGACGGCTGCGGCCGTCTCGGCACTCGCGCTGCGGAGAAACCGCAAGCGCGCCGGTGTTGTCGCGAACAGCTCGCAAACCTCGACGCGCGTGCCGACGGCAGCGCCCGCATGACCGCGCTCGAACACCTCGCCGCCGCGCACGTGGACGGTGGCGCCCGCATCGGCTCCGCGTTCGCGCGAAACGAGCTTCAGATCGGACACCGCGGCGATGCTCGCCAGCGCCTCGCCACGAAAGCCGAGCGTTTGCACCGCGTGCAGGTCGTCCGCGCTGGTGATCTTTGATGTCGCATGTCGCGCGACGGCGAGCTCGAGCTCGTGATCTGCGATGCCATCGCCATCGTCGACCACCTCGATGCGGATGAGCCCACCGCCGTCGAGATGCACCTGCACGTGACGTGCGCCGGCGTCGAGAGCGTTCTCGATCAGCTCCTTGACAACGGACGCCGGACGTTCCACGACTTCGCCTGCGGCGATCGAGTCCGCGACGACCTGTGGCAGGCGAACGATGCGACGTGTGCTGATCACGGCGCCGCGCGCTGCTTGAGATCGGCGAGCTTGTTCAGCGCTGCCAGCGGCGAGAGTGCGTCGATGTCCAGCTGGGCGAGCTCGCCGACGACGGGGTGCTGTGGAGGCGCGGGAATGTCGAGCGTGAGCTGGGCCATGTCGACCGCGCTGCCGGCGACCGGCCGGTCGTGCTCCAGCTGCGCCAGCAGAGTGCGTGCGCGTACCAGCACCGAGGCGGGCACGCCCGCGAGGCGAGCCACGTGGATGCCAAACGATCGGTCGGCTCCACCGGCCACGATGCGGTGCCGGAAGACGACGCTCTCCCCCTCCTCCATCACATCCACTCGCGCGTTGCGCACCCGCGGCAGCGCCGACGCCAGCGCTGTCAGCTCGTGATAGTGCGTCGCGAAGAGCGTGCGGCACCCGAGCTGCGGCGCGTCGTGCAGGTACTCGACCACCGCTTGGGCGATGCTGAGCCCATCGTACGTCGACGTGCCGCGTCCGATCTCGTCGAGGATCACGAGGCTGCGCGGTGTCGCCTGCCGAAGGATCGTCGCCGTCTCGCCCATCTCCACCATGAACGTCGACATCCCGCCGCTGAGGTCGTCGCTCGCCCCGATGCGCGTGAACACGCGGTCGCACACGCCGATCCGCGCCCGTCGCGCGGGAACGAAAGCAGCGATCTGCGCCAGCAGCACGATGGTCGCAACCTGACGCAGGTACGTCGACTTGCCCGCCATGTTCGGGCCGGTGATGATGAGCACGCGTTCTGCTGCATCGAGCGACGTGTCATTCGCGACGAAGCGGCCGGCGCCCAGCGCGCGCTCAACGAGCGGATGACATCCGTGTTCGATGTCGATGACCTCGGAGTCGTCGACGATCGGGCGAACCCAGCCGAGCTCTGCGGCGACATCCGCGAGCGACTGCACTGCGTCGATCGTCGCCAGCGCCGCTGCCGCGTCGCTCAGCCGAGCAGCATGGGCCGCGACGATCTCCTGCGCCCGCAGCAGGAGCTCGCCTTCGCGTGCCAGCGCCCGCTCGCGCGCGTGCAACACGATTGCCTCCTGTTCCTTGAGGTCTGCGGTGACGTAGCGCTCTGCGCCGACCAGTGTCTGCTTGCGCTCGTAGCCGTCGGGCACGCCGCCACGCTGACCGTTGGGCACCTCGATGTAGTTGCCGAAGACCCGGTTGTATCCGACGCGCAGTGAGCGCATCCCGGTGCGCTCCCGTTCATGTTCCTCGAGCGTGGCGATGAACGTGCGCGCTGCGGAGCTTGCCTCGATGAGCGCGTCGAGATCGTGGTCGGCTCCAGGTCTGATGCAGCCGCCGTCGCGCGCATGCGCCGGTGGGTCGTCCACGAGAAGCCGCTCGAGATGTGTGGCCACGTCTGCCGGCGCGACGCATCGTTGACCGGTCGTTTCGACGAATGAGCTCTGCACCTCGCGCGTCGCATCGCGAATGGCCGGCAACACGCGACATGCTTCGCGAATCGATGCCAGGTCGCGCGGCGACGCTGTGCGCTGCACGCAGCGCCCCACAAGGCGCTCGAGGTCGCGGACGCGCGGGAGCAGCTCGCGAATCGTGGATGCGGCAACTGCATGACCCTTCATCGCCTCGACCGCGTCGCCGCGCTCACTGATCGCCGCCGTGTCGAGCAGGGGCGCGCGCACCCATGCGCGCAGCAACCGTGTGCCCATCGGCGTTCGCGTGCGATCGACCAGCTGCAGCAGCGAGACGCCACTGCCGGCGGCCGCGATCAGCTCGAGGTTGCGCACTGTGTGTCCGTCGAGCCGCATTGCGCTCTCAGATCGATGGACATGGACACGCAGCAGCTCCGGTGGCAGCTGCAACCGCGCGCGTTCACAGTACGCAAGCACGGCACCGGCTGCAGCGCGCGCAACCGGAACGTCGTCAGCGTCAAGGACCCCGATACGGGCGACGCCACTTGCTCGAGTAAGGCGCATGTCAGCGCGGGCTCCGTCGAACACCGCCGCAGGCAATGCGGTTCGCGGCAGCGCAGCAGCGATCGCGGCATCGGGTTCGCCAGCCTCGAGCACGATCAGCTCGGCGGCGTCCAGGCGGCGGAGCTCGTCTTCCAGCGCGGCTGCGTCACCCGACGGAAGCTCGAGCAGCTCCATATCACCGGTGCTGGCGTCAAGCGCAGCCACACCGACGCGACCAGCGCGATCGAGCACGCCGACGCACCGTGAGACACGGCTAGGACCAAGCACGTCATCGTCAATTGCCGTTCCTGCGCTCAGGACGCGCGTCACCTCGCGACGCACCAGCTTGCCCGGCACCACGTCGCCGACCTGATCCCATATCGCCACGCGCAACCGTGCATCGATCAAGCGGCGGATGTGCTGTCCGAGCGCCTGATGCGGGACGCCGCACATCGGCACACGTCCCGCTGCGCCAAAGCTTCGACCCGTCAGCGCGACACCGAGCAGTGGTGCCGCGCGTTCGGCGTCGGCGCCGAACATCTCGAAGAAGTCACCAAGGCGGACGAGCACGATCGCATCGGCGTGCTGCGCCTTGACCGCCCGATACTCGCGCAGGATCGGCGTTTCACGGGCGTCGTCGACATCGATCGTCGCTCTCGCGATGGCCGTCGCAGTTCCGACCAGATGCGGCGCGCGCTCCTTCCCCCGCCCCCTCACGCCGCCCGAACCGTCGCCTCCGCGTGCAGCTGCCACGCACTGGCGTCGGTGACGCGCGCCTCGACGAGCGTTGCCGGCGATGCCGGTGCACCGGCCGGCAACCATGTCACCTTGTTTTCCCGCGTCCGGCCGTACGGCCGTCCGTCATCGGACACGCCTTCGACCAGCACCTCGACCTCCGACCCGACATAGGCGCGATTACGCTCGAGCGCGATCTCGCGCTGCAGCTGGAGCAGCTGGTTGAGCCGGCGCTTCTTTTCGGGCTGCGGAACGTCATCCGGGCGGCGAGCCGCAGCCGTGCCGGGCCGCACCGAGTACGCCGCGATGTGCACGGTGTCGAAGCGAATATCGCGCAGGAGGGCTTCGGTGCCCTGGAACTCGGACTCGGTTTCGCCACAGAAGCCGACAATGATGTCGGTTGTCACCGACAGCCGCGGGCCAACCCGCGTACGCGCCTCTGCGATCTTCTCGCAGTACTCGTCGACGCTGTACAAGCGCCGCATCCGCCGCAGCAGCGCATCGTCGCCCGCCTGCACGGGCAGGTGCAGCTGCTCGCACGCAGTGCGCAGCTCGCGCATCGCATCGAAGAGCTCGGGCACCGCGTTACGCGGATGCGACGTGAGAAAGCGCAAGCGCCAGAGTCCATCCACCGCGTCGACGGCGGCGAGCAGCTCCGGGAGTCGGGCGCCATTCCGGTCGTCGCGATACGAGTTGACGTTCTGACCGAGCAGCGTCACCTCGCGCACACCCCGCTCGACGAGCCGCTCGACATGGTCGACGATCTCGCCGACGCTCCGGCTCGTCTCGCGACCGCGGACGAACGGCACGATGCAATAGGTGCACATCTCGTTGCAGCCGCCCATCACCGGCACGTAGGCACTCAGCCTGTCGGACGCCGGCAGTGCAACGGGGCCCTCGAGGTTCAGCGCGTGCAACGCTTGCAGCTTCGCCAAGAAACCGTCCGGCTCGCGGACGTCGAACACGTAATCAAGATCCGGCAGCTGTCGTAGCAACGCCGGGCCGTGCTCGACAGCCATGCATCCCGTCAGCGCGATGGCGCGGCCGCGTCGCGCACGCTTCCACGGAATGAGCTCGCGGAACTTGCCGTACACCTTCTGCTCGGCGTTGGCGCGCACGGTGCACGTGATCAGCACCGCAAGGTCGGCGTCGTCGAGCGCAACGTCCGGGATGAACCCGATGTCTGCGAACTCCTCCGCCAGGCGCTCGTGGTCCGCATCGTTCATCTGGCAGCCGATGTGCCACAGAAGCACGCGCGGCGCGCGTCCAAGCACAGCGACGATCGGCTCGCGGCGCGCCGGTCGCGCCGCCATCGTCAGCGGCCGAAACCCGCGCGCCGCGTCGCTGAGCATCGCCGTCTGCATTGCGCTCAGAGCCTAGCAGCGGGCCACTCGCGTCGTTGCCCGCCGGGCTGCCGGAGCGGGAGAGGGGCACACCCGGAGGGCGAGCGTCGCGCAGCCGCGCCCGGACGTCCTCCGAGCACAGAGGCGCGGCGAGCGCGAGCGGTCAGCCGCCCCCCTCAACCGGCGCGATCGTCAAGCGTGCGTGCGGGCGGCTGAACCGCGACTCGCCCGAAGCGGTGTGTCGCTCTCCCGGCTCTCGGCAGCCCTAGCGGGTTTCGACGACGAGACGGATCCCGGTGCGCTCTTCGCCGTCGATGCTGATGTCGATGAACGACGGGATGCACACGAGGTCGAGACCGCCCGGCGCGACGTAGCCGCGTGAGATGGCGATCGCCTTGATCGCCTGGTTGATCGCGCCGGCCCCGATCGCCTGGACTTCGACTTTGTGTGACGTGCGGACCACACCGGCGATCGCACCTGCGACGGCCACGGGTTTGCTCGTTGCCGAGACCTTGAGGACTTCCATTGCGGGTTCGGCCCCATCGGACCGGGAGAGGACCGTGCTGGACGGAGAAGACGACATTATCGGCCCCGATTGTGCCGTCGCGACGGAACGCGCTCCCTCCGGCGCGATCCAATCGTTACTTCGCATATTCGACGCTTCGGGTCTCGCGCAGTACCACGACCTTCACGCGGCCGCTGTACGTGCCCTCGGCGTGCAGCCACTTGGCGATCTGGCGGGCCATCACCTGCGCCTGGTCGTCGTCCACCGCTTCGGGTTTCACCAATACGCGCAGCTCCTTCCCGGCCTGCACGGCAAAGCTCCGCTCGACGCCCTCAAAGTCATTGGCGATCGACTCGAGTCGCTCCAACCGCTTGATCGACGAAGCCAGCGACTCGCGTCGCGCACCGATGCGCGCCGCGCTGATCGAGTCGGCGGTCATCACGATGAACGCAGCGATGGATCGCGGTTCCTCGTCGTAGTGATGTGCACGCACGGCGTGCACAACAGCGGGTTTGCGTCCCAGCCGCGCCAGGATCTCGCCGCCGATGATGGCGTGTGCGCCTTCGACGTCGTGCTCGACGGCCCAGCCGATGTCGTGAAAGAGCGCTGCCTCCTTGGCGACCTGTTCCTCGTACCCGATCTCCGCAGCGATCATTCCTGCGATGCCGGCGGCGTCGCGGCTGTGTGCCAGCACGTTTTGACCGTACGACGTGCGGAATCGCAGCGTCCCCAGCAATCGGGCGAGCTCCTGGTTGACATTGCTGACGCCGAGGTC
The DNA here is from genome assembly GCA_046262795.1 of Candidatus Dormibacteria bacterium. Classification (GTDB taxonomy): domain Bacteria; phylum Chloroflexota; class Dormibacteria; order Aeolococcales; family Aeolococcaceae; genus JAFALX01. The sequence goes on from JBHEMA010000053.1 coordinate 6,530, forward strand.
CTGACACGCCGCCTCGCCTTCCTGCTTGATGCGCTGTGTCAGCTCGTTGCGCGCCTTGGTCACCGTCTCCTCGATGCGCGCTGGATGGATGCGGCCGTCCGCGAACAACCGCTCGAGCGTTGTGCGCGCAACCTCCCGGCGAACCGGATCGAACGAGCTGAGCACGATCGCGTCGGGTGTGTCGTCGACGATCACATCGACACCCGTCGCCGCCTCCAGTGCACGGATGTTGCGTCCCTCGCGCCCGATGATGCGGCCTTTGAGCTCGTCGGACGGCAGATGCACGACGGTCACCGACGCATCGCCGGTCTGCTCCGACGCCTGCCGCTGCATCGCAGCAACGAGGATCTCGCGGCTCCGCTCATTTGCCTCTTCTCGCACGCGCGTTTCCGCCGCGCGAATTCGCTCCGCGATCTCGGGTGTGAGCTCGCTCTCGACGCTGCGCAACACCTCGGCGCGAGCCTCGTCCTGCGAGAGTGACGCGACGCGCTGCAACTCCTGAGCGATCGAGGCTCGCTCGTCTTCGATCGCCTGCCG
>JBHEMA010000054.1:0-5481 GCA_046262795.1 Candidatus Dormibacteria bacterium
AAGGTGAACCGGACGCGTCGTGGACGGAAATTCCAGAGCGGGCGTGGCGCCGGTGTGGTTGCCGCCCGAAGGCTACGCAGCACCCGGTCCTCGAATCCCGGGGTCGGCGCTGCGGGGAGGAGAGCGGCGAGTTGGGCGCGCAGTGTGGGCTCGTTCATGACACCTGCTCGGCGACTTCGAGCTGTGGCCGCAACTGCGCCAGGACGCGATGCAGACGCGACTTCACCGTGCCGACGGGCACACCAGTCACCGCCGCTACGTCTTCGTACGGAAGATCGGCGTAGAAGCGGAGGATCACGAACGTGAGGCTCTGACGGTCCAGGGTGTTCAGCGCCCGTGCCAGGTCGATCGATCCGTCACCGTCGAATACCGGACCCATCAACGTCTCGGGTAGGGAAGCGAAACGCTCGAGCTTGCCCCAGTGACCGCGGCGCACGCGATGACAGCGGTTCACGACGATGCGCAGCAACCAGGCGCGGAAGTTCTCGATCTCGCGCAACTGGTTGAGGCTTCTCCAGCCGATGAGCATCGCGTCCTGCACGACGTCCTCCGCCTCTTCGCGATCGCGCAGGAGCCCATACGCGACCCGGAAGGCGCTGGGAAGCAGCGGCCGCACGAGCGCCGCGTAGACGTCGTGGCCTGACTGCGGGTCAGCCGCCGGATCGCTGATGCTGCACCTCCCCACTCACCAAGAGACAACGCGGGGTGGAATCGTTCCCTTCGTTCGAAATGGAACGCCATGTCACGGCGCGGACTCTGAAAGGGCAGACGCGCCAGACGGCGCACGCCGCCAGATCAGGAGGAGGAATCCCAGGTGAAGATTCGATCGATCGCAGCGGGGGCGGTGCTGGCCGCGCTCGGCATTGCCGGCGCAACGGGAGGACACGCAGCCGGGACGTCGACGGAGACATACCAGGCAGCGTCGCCGGGCGGCGGTGGCTCGTGTTCGGGGAGCGGCTACGCCACAGGTATCGGCTCGTACTCGCTGCCGAACGTCGGCGCCGCGTGCTGGTCGCTGAACGGCACAGCCGGCACGGCGACCGTGACCATCAATGACGCGCTGAGCTCGCCCGTGCGCGGCGCATGGACGCTCGTTACCTGGGCGGACAACGGCACCGCAGCGCATGTCGCCACAAATCTGGCGACCGGTGACTTCTGCGGTTCCGCGACGCTTGCTGTGCCGTCGAATGCGCGAGCACTCATCGTCGCGCTCGGCGGTGTGTCGTACACGCTGCCGAACGGCTGGCTGGTCTCGTCCGGGTCCAGCGCTCCGTGCGCCGACCCGGTGCACGGCACCGTCACGGCATCACTTCCGGGCTCCTGAACTGAAGCAGGACGCCGGCTGAGCGCCTCTATGCGCTCGGCCGGCTTTGCTGCGCGCGGAGCACGACGAGCGAACGCGCATGCACCGACACGTCTTGCCCTGCATCCACGCTGACGGGTGCGCCGCCGTCGCCCGTGTCCACGAGCTTCTCCCACGTCTCTCCCCACCCTGATGGGAGCGACCATGCGATGCCGTCATCACCGGCGTGCAGCAGGACCATCAACGTGTCGCCGCCGATGCGCTGACCACGCGAGTCGCGATCGGGGATCTCGTCGCCGTTGAGGACCATGCCCAGGGAGCGCTCCCCGGTGTCGAACCACTCCTCGTCGGCGACCTCCTTGCCATTGGGCAGGAACCACGCGATGTCCTTACGTCCGGATCCGTAAATCGACTGTCCTGAGAAGAAGCGCCGGCGGCGCAGCACCGGTTGCGTGCGCCGCAGCTCGATGATGCGTCGCACGAACTCCAGCATGCTGTCGTCCGCGTGCTCCCAGTCGAGCCACGAGATCTCGTTGTCCTGGCAGTACGCGTTGTTGTTGCCGCCCTGAGTGCGGCCGATCTCGTCACCGCTCAACAACATCGGGCAGCCCTGTGAGAGCAGCAAAGTCGCAATCAGGTTTCGCTGTTGCCGCGCGCGGAGCTCGGCGATCGCAGGGTCGTCGGTTTCGCCCTCGGCGCCGCAGTTCCACGATCGGTTGTCGTTGTTGCCGTCGCGGTTGTCCTCGCCGTTGGCCTGGTTGTGTTTGTCGTCATACGAGACGAGATCGCGCAGCGCGAACCCGTCGTGCGCGGTGACGAAGTTGATGCTCGCCGACGGCTGACGTCCCTCTCCCTGATAGAGGTCGCTGGAGCCGGTCAACCGGTAGGCGAGATCGCGCACGCCCGACGCGCCGCGCCAGTAGTCGCGCACGCTGTCGCGAAACGCGCCGTTCCACTCGGCCCAGCGCACCGGGAAGTTGCCCACCTGGTATCCCCCGGGGCCGACGTCCCACGGCTCGGCGACGAGCTTCACGCGTGACAGCACCGGATCCTGGTGGATGATGTCGAAGAACGCGGACAGCCGGTCGACTTCGTAGAACTGGCGTGCGAGCGCCGCGGCGAGATCGAAACGGAAGCCGTCGACATGCATCTCCGTCACCCAATAGCGGAGGCTGTCCATGATGAGCTGCAGCGTGTGCGGGTGACGCACGTTCAGGCTGTTGCCGGTGCCGGTGACGTCGAAGTAGTAGCGCGGGTTCTCGTCGGTCAATCGGTAGTACGCGGCGTTGTCGATGCCGCGAAAGCTCAGCGTCGGCCCGAGGTGGTTGCCTTCGCCCGTGTGGTTGTAGACGACGTCGAGAATCACCTCGAGGCCGGCTGCATGCAGCGCGCGCACCATCGCCTTGAACTCGCGGACCTGATCACCACCGGACCCCGACGAGGAGTACCGCGCCTCGGGCGCGAAGTACGCGATGGAGTCGTACCCCCAGTAGTTGACGAGCCCGCGTTCGATAAGGAAGTCGGCATCGTAGAAGTGGTGCACCGGCATCAGCTCGACCGCGGTGACGCCGAGGCGCTGCAGGTGCTCGATCGACGCCGGGTGGGCGAGTCCAGCGTACGTGCCGCGCAGCTCCTCGGGGACATCGGGGTTGCGCTTCGTGAATCCTTTGACGTGCATCTCGTAGATGACCGTGTCGGACCACGCGACGTTCGGGCGCCGGTCCTCGCCCCAGGGAAACGAGGGGTCGACGACGACGCAGCGTGGCATCGACGGCGCCGAGTCGATGGGACTGGGATGTGTGTCGTCGCCGCCGAGCCGGTAGCCGAAGAGCGGCGGTCCGTGATGGAACCCGCCGGTGAGGGCGAGCGCGTACGGGTCGATCACGAGCTTTGCGGGGTTGTGGCGCAGCCCGCGACCCGGATCGTAGGCGCCATGCACGCGGTACCCGTATCGCTGGCCAGGACCCACCTTGTCGATGTAGCCGTGCCACACGAGGTCGGTGCGCTCGGTCAGGTCGTACGTCGCGCTCTCGAAATTGTCGCTGTCGTACAGGACGAGCTCGACAGCCTCGGCGCTCTCGCTGAACAGCGCGAAGTTGGTGCCGGCTCCGTCCCAGGTGGCGCCCGTCGGGCTTTCCGCTCCCGGCCATGCAACCTCGTGCCCCGGGGCGTCAGGCTGCATGGGGGGCTCCGGTACAGCGCTCACGAGTGTCCAGACAGAGTGATGACGATGCGTTCCTCCATGACGATGACCACGGTTGCTAGGGCATGCCGCCGGTAAGGCGGCGGCCCCAACCGGAGCGCTGGGGAGTCCAGACAGAGTACGTGGACGCCACCGGCGCGCGCCGGCGCGTGCCGCCCGAAGCGGTGCAGCGCGCGCTCGCGTCGATGCGCGCCTCAGCGCCGGCGCCGGCTGACGACGGGCCGGTGTTCGCGCGCCACGGCGAGCGACTCCCAGCCGCGGCGGTTGGCGTAGTCACCGAGCAAGGTGACGAGCTCGATGTTCGTGGCGCGGTGCCGCCCGGCCTGCCGGCGGGATACCACCGGCTGCGCATGCGCCGCGGTGACGAGCGCGAGCTCATCGTCGCGCCCGCGCGGTGCCACCTTTCGGACAACCTGCGCGCTTGGGGCTGGGCAGCGCAGCTCTACGCGGTGCGTTCGGCACGCAGCTGGGGTATGGGGGACCTGGGCGATCTCGCGGCGCTGGGCCGATGGTCACGCAGCGCGGGCGCAGGTGTGCTGCAGCTCAACCCGTTGCATGCTGCGGCTCCCGGTGAGCCGCAGGAAGCCAGTCCGTACTTTCCTTCGAGCCGCCTCTTCCGAAACCCGCTGTACCTGGCGATCGAGCAGGTCCCCGGTGCCGCGGGCGATCGCGAGATAGCGGCGATTGCGGAGACAGCGCGCACGCTGAATCGCCGCGATGTCATCGAACGCGATCGCGTCAACGCGCTGAAGATGCAGGCGCTCGCGCGCCTGTACCAGCGCTTCAACGGCAGCACGCAGTTCGCAGAGTTCTGCGAGCGCGCGGGAGACACGTTGCGGCGATATGCGTGCTTCTGCGTGCTCGCCGAGCGTCATGGCGGCGCATGGCGCACCTGGCCGGAACAGTTCCGCCGGCCCGACTCGCCTGCGCTGACACGACTCGAGGAGCTCGAACGGCGTCGGGTGAACTTTCACCGCTGGCTGCAGTGGCAGCTCGAGCTGCAGCTGTCACGCGCGGAGCGCGAGATCATGATCATGCACGACGTTGCTGTCGGGTTCTCGCCCGATGGCGCGGACGCGTGGCTCTGGCAGGACCTGCTCACACCCGACATGCGCATCGGCGCCCCGCCCGACGAGTACAACATCGCGGGACAGGACTGGGGCCTGCCGCCGTTCGATCCGCACCGCCTTCGCGCTGCGGGATTCAGCGCGTTTCGCGACACGTTGCGCGCGGTGATGCGTCCCGATTCCGCCGTGCGCATCGATCATGTGATGGGCTTGTTCCGGCTCTGGTGGGTGCCACGTGACAGCGGCCCCGCGGGCGGTGTGTACGTCCGTTATCCCTCGCGCGAGCTGATGGACATCGTTGCGCTCGAAAGCGCGCGCGCTCGCTGTGTGGTCGTCGGTGAGGATCTGGGAACGGTGGAACCAGGGGTGCGCACGGAGATGCGGCGCCGCGCGATGCTCTCGTACCGCGTCGCGTGGTTCGAGGACCGTCCGCCGTCGCGGTACCCGCGGCACGCGCTCGCCGCGGTGACGACGCACGACCTGCCGACCATCGCCGGCGTATGGACCGGCGCCGACATCGACGAGATGAGACGCTGCGGCGTTGCGGTGAACGACGCCGCCGAAGCGCGAGTGCGGCGACGGCTCGACCGGCTCGTCGGCGCACCGAGCCGGCTGCGTATGGGCGACGTCATCGAGCGCACGCATCGCTCCCTTGCGGAAGCGCCGTCGATGTTGCTGCTGGCGACGCTCGACGATGCAGCCGGCTCATCGCGCCGGCCCAACATCCCGAACGCCCGGGGCCGCGCCAACTGGTCGTTGCCGTTGCCGCGCACGCTGGAGCAGCTGCGACGCAACGCGCTTCCGCAGCGCATCGCCAGAGCGTTCACGTGAGGACGTCGCCTCGAGCCACCTATCGCGTGCAGCTGCGCCGGGAGTTCGGCTTCGATGCGGCGCGCGACATCGTGCCG
>JBHEMA010000055.1:0-4375 GCA_046262795.1 Candidatus Dormibacteria bacterium
GTGCGCCAGGCGCTTGATGTCGCCGAGCGCGATGCGTCAGATGCCGATCAGGCACGCCGCAAGGTGGTGACCTGGTGGCGTGACGACGGAATGTTCGAGCTCATGGCCGTTCTTCCGCGAGAAGAAGGCGCGCTCGTCAAAGCAGCGCTCGAAGCTGCAAGTGCTGAGGTGATGGGCAAACTACGAGCGTCGGATCGATCGGCGCGCCCGCCCGCCGCGACGTCCGATGGGTTGCCGCTCATTGAACAGATACGAGCCGATGGTTTCGTGCGCATGTGTGGCGACTGGGTCGCCGCCCGTGCGCAGAAGCCGGTCCTGGCGCCGACAACGCAGGTCGTCGTGCATGTCGATGCACACGAGCTGCACCAGCCCGGAGCCGGCGGGCGCAGCCACATCGAGGACGGTCCGTGGCTGTCACCCTCGCAACTTCGCTTCCTCGGATGCGATGCCGACGTCGTGACGATCACAGAACGGGACGGCCTGCCAATCGATGTCGGACGCGTGCGAAGACTCATCTCGACGCGCCAGCGCCTCGCGCTGCACGCACGCGACAACGGATGCACGTTTCCGGGGTGCTCAGTGCCGGCCAAGCGCTGCCAGGGTCATCACATCCGCCACTGGATGCGCGATGGTGGTCCGACAAAGCTCGAGAACGTCACCCTGCTGTGCGGTTTCCACCACGGTCGTCACCACGACGGCGAATTCATGATCACCAAGCGCGCCGACGGCACACTGCGATTCGAAACCGCGGACGGCATCGAGCTGCAGCAACTCGCCGCCGCGCCGGCTCAGGACGACGTGGCGGAGCTTGACGATGACATCACGCCACGCGCACTCGATGGCGGCGAGCCCGTCGACTATGACCACGCTATCGAGGTGCTCACCGAAGGATCGCTGTTCAAGCGAAACGCCACCCGACAACGCGCGCCCTGAACGCAGGGCGCCCAGTCGGATTCGCACAGCTAAGCTTCGCCGGTGCTGTGTTCGGTAACACTCAAGCGCAACCCTTCGCCCAGAGGGATCGCCGTGCTCGCGGTCGTGGGAGCGCCTCTGCTCGGGTTCGGCGTCTTTCTATTGAGCGGTGCGGGCACCGCGCAGCCCAGCGCGGACGCGTACGACGCCGCTGAAGTCTGTCAACGGCCCGAACCGGTGACGCTGACCAGCTGCGTCGCCGAGGTGCCTGCGACGGTGAGCGATGAGGATGAGCACAGCAGTCGCAACAGCACCACGTATGACGTGCAACTGCGGTTTGGCGATGGCGCCACGCAGTGGGCGCACGATATCGACGAGGATTTCTACCGCGCCGTCGACATCGGCACCCAGGTTCACGCCGACCTGTGGAACGGCGATGTCACCGCCATCGACGACGGCAAGGGGCACGCAACGTCCTCCGAGGATGAACCGATGCGCCGGGCCCACAACGGATTGTTGCTGGCACTGGTCTTGACCGGCTGCGGTCTGTTCGTCCTGGGGTACGCGCAGCTGGCGTGGTCGCGGCGGCGGCTGCAAGGTGAGCCTCCTCCCTCGACCGCGGTCCCCGTCCCAGACCTTGCCTCGTGGCTGCGCCTCGCCGGCATGTGCCTCTTCGTCGGCATGGCCGTCTATCTCCTCGTGGCCGGCCTTCACAACCTCGCGCTTGGAGTGCTGGTGGCGGTCTTCTGCATTTTCTTCGGGTTACTGCTCGCCCTGGTGCTTCGCGCCTCGATGCAACTGTCGTTGAGCGGCGCCGGCCTCGCCATGCGCGGCTGGGCTTTGCCTCCAGCCACCATCGCGTATCCGGACATCAAACCGGTGCGGCGCGGCCATAGCATCAGCTGGCGCGCGGGCGGCAAGGCACTGCCATTGTTTCGATTGCGGTTCGCCACCGCCCGCAACGAGGCGTTTACCGGCGAACTGCAGCGGCACGTGAGCTACTGACGGGCGTCAGCACGCCCGACGAGACGTCACCGACCGTGGCAGAACTTGTACTTCTTCCCCGAACCGCACGGACACGGCTGATTGCGGCCAACCTTTCCCGGGCGCCCGTTGCCACTTGCGACACGCGCGCCGTTGCCGCTCCCACTCACACGCCGCTGTCCTTCGGACGACGATTCCACGATGTTGCGCACGGACGGGCCGCTCTGGACGGGCACGTTCGCGCGCACAGGCGCAGCGGCACGCGCAAGCGCTCCACTTGCAGCTGCGGCAGCGGGGCGCGCCGCGGGCACCTGACCGCTGTCCTGTTCTGCGCCGGCGCGATCAGCGCGCCCTGACGATGCGGCCGGCGCTTCGGCAGCGCCTTGCGAAGGGGGGGACGACGGCTGCTCTCCCGGCTCCACTCGTCTGATCTGCACGTTGAGCAGCGCGCGAACGATCTCGCGCTGAATGTCCTCGGTCAGGTCCTGGAATGACTCGAACGCCGCCTGCTTGTACTCGAGCAGCGGATCCTTCTGTCCGTATGCCTGCAGACCGATGCCCTCGCGGAGGTGGTCCATCTGCGTCAGGTAGGCGCGCCAGCGGTTGTCGATCACCTGCAGCATCACCTGCTGTTCCACCTGACGCAGCAGCTCGGTGCCGTATTCCTGCTCCTTCTCCTCGTACAGCGATTGCAGCTCGCCGGTGATGGTCTCCGCAACATCGGCGGCGTTCGAACCGAGGCTCTCGACGTTGACCTCCGACAGCGCCGGCAGCGCAGGCGCGAACTGGTGCATTCGTTCCCACAAACCGTCGAAGTCCCACGTGTCCTTTCGACCCTCGCAGTACGTCGGCACCTCCTGCGACACGACGTGCTCCACCATGGAGAGGAAGTTCTCCTTGGTGTCGGTGCCCTCGAGAATCTTGCGGCGCTCGCCGTAGATGATCTCGCGCTGCTTGTTCATCACGTCGTCGTACTCGACGACATGACGGCGCGAGTCGAAGTTGTGTCCCTCGACGCGCGACTGCGCACCCTCGATCTGCCTCGACACCATTCGAGACTCGAGCGGCTGATCGTCCGGAACGCGCAGCCGGTCCATGATGCCTTGCATCCGCTCACCGCCGAAGACACGCATCAGGTCGTCTTCGAACGAGAGGAAGAAACGCGATTCGCCTGGATCGCCCTGACGTCCTGAACGGCCACGTAGCTGGTTGTCGATGCGGCGCGACTCGTGCCGTTCGGTGCCGATGATGTACAGGCCACCGGCGCCCGTGACGCCGTCACCGAGCACGATGTCGGTCCCGCGTCCGGCCATGTTCGTCGCGATCGTGATAGCGCCGGGCTGACCAGCCTGCGCGACGATCTGGGCCTCGCGCTCGTGCAGCTTTGCGTTGAGCACTGCGTGCTGAATGCCGCGCTTCTCGAGCATGCGCGAGAGTCGCTCGCTCTTCTCGATGCTCGTGGTGCCGATGAGGATGGGCTGCTTGTGCTCATAGCGCTCGACGATCTCGTCGACGACCGCGCGGAACTTCGCCTCCTCCGTCTTGTAAATGAAATCCGGCTCGTCCTTGCGGACCATGGGCATGTTCGTCGGGATCGGCACGACCTCGAGCTCGTAGATCTTGTGGAACTCCTCGGCCTCGGTGATCGCCGTTCCGGTCATGCCGGCGAGCTTGTCGTAGATGCGGAAGAAGTTCTGGAAGGTGATCGTGGCGAGCGTGACGTTCTCCTGCTGCACCTTGACGCCTTCCTTGGCCTCGATCGCCTGGTGCAGACCGTCCGACCAGCGTCGGCCCGGCATGGTCCGCCCGGTGAACTCGTCGACAATGATCACCTCACCGTCACGCACGATGTAGTCACGGTCGCGCAAATACAGGGCGTGCGCGCGCAGCGCCTGGTTGACCTGGTGCGCCTCCACCACGTGCTCCATGTCGAAGATGTTCGGAATTCCGGTCCACTTCTCGATCTTCTCGGCGCCCTCGTCAGTGAGCGCGGCGGACTTCGTCTTCTCGTCGATCGTGAAGTCGTCTTCGGGTGTGAGCCGCGGGATGAGACGCGCGTACGTGTAGTACTTCTCGGTGGGCTCCTCGGCCTGTCCACTGATGATCAGCGGCGTGCGTGCCTCGTCGACGAGAATCGAGTCCACCTCGTCGACGATCGCGTAGTGCAGCCGCCGCTGCACGCACGCGGCCAGCGTCTGCGCCATGTTGTCGCGCAGGTAGTCAAAGCCGAGCTCGTTGTTCGTCGCGTAGGTGATGTCCGCCGCGTACGCCTCACGACGCGTGCACGGCCGCATGTGCTGCAGTCGCGGATCCGGATGCGACTCGTCGGTGTAGTCGGGGTCGTAGATGAATGACCCCGTGTCCGGGTTGCCGTCGGCGCCGGGCACGATCACGCCGACGGTCATCCCCAGGGCGTGGTACAGCGGGCCATTCCAGCCTGCATCACGACGCGCCAGGTAGTCGTTCACCGTCACGAGGT